>CAMUZL010000234.1 GCA_947165185.1 uncultured Selenomonadales bacterium | reverse complement strand
ACGAAATAGATCGTCACGCGACGGATTTTATTTTGCTGTGCACGCAACACCCCGATTATCAAATGCCGCACACTTCCGCGCAGATTCAAAACTTGTTGGGCTTGAAAAAATCTGTCGGCAGTTTGGACATCGGGCTTGGCTGTTCGGGCTACGTTTACGGGCTTGCGGTTGCGAAAGGTTTAATCGAGTCGGGGCTTGCGAAAAAAATTTTGTTTTTAACGTCGAGCGTCTACACGAAATATATCAACGTCAAGGACACGTCGACGCGGCCGCTTTTCGGCGACGGAGCAACGGCGACTTGGCTTGAGGCAGTCGACGAAGATTCGCCGAGCTTGAGCGCGTTTGTTTTCGGCACGGACGGCGGGCGTTACGACAAATTGATAATTCCCGTGGGCGGCAGCAAATTTCCGCCGAGAGACACGCCCGAAATTTTTTCGACGGACGAGAACAAAAATTATCGCTCAAATTACGAAGTCTTCATGGACGGAATGGCGATAACTTATTTCACGTTGCGCGAAATTCCGAAGCTGGTCGACGACGTGTTGACCGCCGCGAACTTGACGCGAGCCGATTTGGATTATTGCATTTTTCATCAGGCAAATAAATTCATGATGACTTATCTGCGCGACAAAGCAAATTTAAATGACGTGCCGTTTCACAACGAAATTTCCGAGACGGGCAACATAGTTTCGGGCAGTGTCGGCTTGGCGATTGAACAGGTTGCGAAAACCGTTGACGTAAAAAATTTGCGGCGCGTGATGCTTGCCGGCTTCGGCGTCGGTTTAAGTTGGGCGGGTTGCATTGCGGATTTGTCGGGCATGTTACAAACGAAGGAGGAACCACATGGCGAAGAATAAAAAAATTCGACGAGAGACGCGCAACGAAACTGCGCCGAAAGTCAGCGTGATTTTGACGAGCTACAATCACGCAGCGTATATTTCGGCGGCGATTGAAAGCGTCTTGAATCAAACTTTCACGGATTTTGAATTGCTGATTGTCGACGACGGCTCCACGGACAACAGCCGCGAAATTATCAAGCAGTACAATGACCCGCGAATAAAATTTTTCCTGTACGAAAAAAATCGCGGCCCCGTCATTGCCATTGACGACGCGTTGAAATCTTCGCACGGAAAATATATCGCGGTGCATCATTCGGACGATTTGTGGACGCTTGACAAACTTGCGCGGCAGGTTGAATTTTTGGACACGCACGAAGAAATTGCCGCCTGTTTCACGCGGGTTGACTTTATTGACGAAAACGGCGCGATACAAACTTTGGCGGAGGATGACTTTTACAAAAAAGTTTTCGAGGAGCCGAACCGCAGTCGAGCCGAGTGGTTGCATTATTTTTTCCACGTCGGAAATTGCCTGTGCCACCCGTCGGCAATGCTCCGCCGCGAAGTTTATCGAAAATATCAGTTGCTTGACGTGCACGGCTTTTGGCAGTTGCCGGATTATTTGATGTGGATTCGGCTTTGCTTCCACGAAGAAATTTTTATTTTGGATGACCGCCTGACGAAATTTCGCTTGCGGCGGACGCGGCAGGAAAATACTTCCGCGACGACGTTCGACAAACTTGTCCGCGCAGATTTGGAATTTTATTTCATTGCGCGGGAATTCGTTTACAACTTCACGGACAACAATTTTTTCCTGGAAGTTTTCCCAGAGGCGAAAAAATTTGTCGTCAACGGGCAGATTAATCGCCGCTTCGCCTTCGCGAAAATTTGTCTGGCAAAAGATACTGCCGCGTGGCAAATTGCGGGCTTGGAGTTGCTCAAAGAATTGCTCAACAGCCCCGCCGCCGCCGCCGAGCTGAAAACTCTTTACGACTATGACGACAAAAATTTTCTTGCGGACGGCGGAAATTATGACGTGTTTAATCTTGAGCAAAAAATCGGCACGATTCACGCGCAGATGTTTTTCGACAGCGACAACGGCTTCGAGCTTGCGACGGAAAAAATTATTTTCGTGGCGGCGAATAAATTTTACGGGCGCATGGATTTTGAGCTTGCCCGTCCCGCGAAAAGTTTCCGCTTCGATCCCAACAACAAATTTATTTCGCTGGCTGTGCGAAAAGTTTTGATTAACGGCAAGCCGCAAGAAATTTCTTCGGACAACGCAACCGAAACTTTTGACGACTTTAAAAGATTTTTCACGGGCGACCCGCAACTTTTGTTCCGCACGGAAAAATTATCGGGGCACGTGACGTTTGAGATTTTCGCCGAGCTTGAGCCGAACTTTTTGCAAATCACGGAACAGCGGATAAAAAATTTATTCGAAACGACTGCGCAACTTCAAGATTCAATCGATGTACTCACCGCGAAAAATCAAAATCTCGAATCGCGAAACGAAAAACTCACCGCGAATAATCAAAATCTTGAATCGAAAAACAAAGTCCTCGACGCAAAAAATCGCGTGCTTGGCGAAAGAAATCGCGTGCTTGCCGAAAATAATCGCGAACTCACCGTGCAAAACAAAAACCTCGACGAGCAATTAACTGAACTTCGCCACCAAAATTCCGCGCTGAGTCTTCAGAACGCAAACCTTGCCGCAGAAAACCAACGCTTGGGGGGGTTGACTGACGCGTTACTGAATTCGACTTCGTGGAAAGTTACGGAGCCTTTTCGCGATTTGGGGCAATGGTTGCGTTATGACAATCGGGAAAAATTTCTTTCGGCGACGCGTCTGCTGTACAAGTTAATGCCGCTTGACGATGAAAAAAAAGTTGAACTCAAAGACAAATTCTACACGCGCTTTGCGCCGCTTTTGAGAAACACGCATCATTATAAAGTTTGGCAGGACGCAAAACTTTGGGCGAAAAAATCTGCGCCGCAACAATCGATTTTCATGCCGATTTACGAAACTCCCTTCGGCGGCGAATACACGGAGCAACCCGGCACGATAGCAATTCAGGCGCACATTTTTTATCTTGACTTGCTGGAAGAAATGGTCGCGTACTGCTCAAACATGCCGTATAAATTCGACGCGCTGATTTCGATTGTCGACGAAAAGGCCGCCGAAAAAGTTTCCGCCGCGTTTGAATCAATTCCCAACACGGAAAATGTTTTCGTGCGCGTGGTGCCGAATCGCGGGCGAGATGTTGCGCCGTTCCTCGTCGGCTTCGGTGACCTGTTGCCGAAATATGATTTCGTGGCGCACATTCATTCCAAAAAATCTCTGTACACGGGCGAAGAGCAACTCAACTGGCGAAATTATTTATTTGACGCGCTGTTGGGCACGCCGTCCCGAATCGGAAAAATTTTTAAAGCGTTCATGGATAACGCATATGTCGGCGTGATTTATCCGCGCCCCGCCGATAACGTACCTTATGCGGCGTTCACGTGGCTTTCAAATCGCGAAGTCGGGCGGCAACTTTTGTCACGCGCACAAATCGAGCCGAACGTAACGGATTACTTCGACTTCCCCGCCGGCACGATGTTTTGGGCACGAACGCGGGCTTTGAGAAAAATTTTAAACGCAGGCTTGAAGTTTGAAGATTTTCCCGCCGAACAGGGACAAAACGACGGCACGATTGCCCACGCGTTTGAACGTTCGATTTTGTTGGCGGCGC
>CAMUZL010000233.1 GCA_947165185.1 uncultured Selenomonadales bacterium | reverse complement strand
ATGTTCGCGAAGAAATTTTTTCCCACGTCAAACAAACGGTTGCATAAAAAATTTTTCCCCGTCGAAAAATTCGGCGGGGATTTTTTTTGACAATGTTCGCGAAGAAATTTTTTCCCACGTCAAACAAACGGTTGCATAAAAAATTTTCCCCCGTCGAAAAATTCAGCGGGGATTTTTTTTGACAATGTTCGCGAAGAAATTTTTCCCACGTCGAAAAATTCAGCGGGGATTTTTTTTTTGACAATGTTCGCGAAGAAATTTTTTCCCCCGTCGAAAAATTCAGCGGGGATTTTTTTGCAAGCCGCAACGAAAAATTTTTAAAGCATCTTGTCATTGCGCCGCACGTGTGTTTTAATAACAATGTCGAAAAATTTTTTTGCAAACCAAGGAGGCGATTTTATGGCAAGTCAACAGGATGTTATCAAGGCGTTCATGAAAACTTTGGACGCGACCTCTTCCAGAGGCTCCGACGCGATTGACGAGGCGGTTCAAGCATGTTCCAATTTCAAAAACGCCGAAGAGTTAATCGCAAGAATAGTTGCCGATTGCAAATCTTACAACGGCAACGGGGTCGCTTTTTTGAAAGAAAAATGCGGCATAATCCTCGACAACTCCGACACGGGCGCGATAACCGGAAAAGACGCGGGCGGCTCAACCGTCAAAACCGAAGAAACGATCGTCCCCGAAAGCGTCCCACTTAAAAATTACACGAAAAATTCTTTCACCGTCAACGGATTGACTTTCACACTTGAAGATAACACAATTCTGTCGGATAAAACAAAGTCGAAAGAAAAATTCATTTGGCAGGGACTTTACACGTGGTGGGCACCGGGCGCACTCGACCTTATCAAATCGTCTTACGGTTACAGTTTCACTGATAAAGATGTCAACTTCAAAAAAGTCACCGTGAAATTCGTTGACGATTCTTCCACGACATGGCTTGCGTGGAATGATTGGTCAGACAGAGACTCCGACGGGAAATCCGACGGCAAAATCGACAAAGTCACTCTGGTCATAAACATGCGCTATTACAAAAACATTGATGTTACGAATCCCAACGGCAAAAGTTCATCCACCGATTTTTATCTTGACAAGACTTTGGCACACGAACTCACTCATACCCTGATGCATGCCAAAATTAACTACAGCTACAAATTGCCTGGGTTTATCAAGGAAGGCATGTCCGAACTCACAATCGGCATTGACAACGAACGTACAAACGACATTTCTTATCTGGCAAAAAATCCCGATGTCTTGTCCAAAAATCTGAATTTGAATTCCACGAGCGGAAGCGGTTACGCCTATGAAGCGGGCTACATTTTTCTGCGCTATCTCGCCAAGCAGGGAACGATCTCGCCGATGACACGAACAAAGAATATTATTAACGACACTTCCAAAACACGGGTAACGGGCACAGCTTACGCCGACACAATCACCAACACCGGCGCGAACGTCACGATTACGGCTCTCGGAGGCAACGACTCAATCAACAACAGCGGTGCCAAAGCTTCAATCAGCGGCGGCGCTGGCAACGATACTGTTCGCAATACGGATCGCGGTACGGACGTCACTATTTACGGCGGCGCGGGCAATGACTCCGTCCTTAACAGCGCGAACGCAAAAATTTACGGCGGCGACGACGCAGATACCATCAACAATACGAATCTCGGCGTGAATGCCATAATTTACGGCGATTCAGGCAATGACTCCGTCCTTAACAGCGCAAAAGCCAAAATTTACGGCGGCGACGACGCGGACACCATCGCCAACACGAATCTCGGCGCGAATGCTACCTTAAGCGGCGACGGGGGCAATGATTACATCAGAACCACTGACGCCAATAACGTGTCAATCGACGGCGGTGCAGGCAACGACAAAATCGAATTGCTCGGCTCTGCCAAAGGACTCACGGTCAAAGGCGGCGCGGGCAACGACACCGTTTCCATTGCCGCCGGCTCAAGTGCGCTGATTCAATACGCGTCGGGCGACGGCAACGACTCAATTTCCGGCTTCGGTGCAACGGATACGCTCAGCATTTCGGGCGGCACTCACTCCACGACCCAAAGCGGCTCAAACGTCATTGTCACTGTCGACAAAGGCAAAGTCACTCTTGTAGGTGCGGCGAAGCTTTCAAAGCTCAACATTGTCGGAATCGGTCCGACTCCGCTCAAAATTAATAACAACACCGCAAAGAAAAAGCTGACCGGCACATCACTCAACGATACAATTTATAACGGTACGGGTGGCACAAACGTCACGATAAGCGGCGGCAAGGGCAATGACGATTTGGACAGCAGAGGCGCGAATGTTTCAATCAGCGGCGGTGACGGCAACGATTCAATCTACAACGAAGGCGCGAAAACTACAGTCAACGGCGACGGGGGTAAAGACTCCATCCGAAACTTCTCCGCCAATTCCAAAATCTACGGCGGCGCTGAAAACGATACCATTTACAACGGCACGGGCGGCAATTACGTCACGATAAGCGGCGACACGGGCAATGACGATGTGAACAGCAGAGGCAATAATGTCTCAATCGGCGGCGGCGCAGGCAACGACTCAATTTACGTCGACGGCGCAAAAGTCACTGTCAACGCAGGCACCGGCGATGATTCCGTTCGCAATTTCGCTGACAATGTTCTGTTCCAATACGCGAACGGCGACGGCAACGACTCAATTTCCGGTTTCGGCGCAAATTCCACGCTCAGCATTTCAGGCGGCAGCTATACTTCCGTAAAAAGCGGCTCGAATGTTATTTTCACTGTCGGTAAAGGCAAAATTACTCTCGTCGACGCGGCAAAGCTCTCGAAACTCAACGTCAAAGGCACATTGAGCGGCGGCGGCTCAAGCAGCTCCACACTCATGACTGTCACGAATTCGACAAAATCTCCCGTGACGATTGATTCGGCGATTAAAACCGTCGACGCCAAGAAACGCACGACCGAAGTCAGAATCATTGGCAATGCGCTGGACAATTCCATTTACGGCGGATCAAAAAACGATACCATTTGGGGCGAGAGCGGCAATGATACTATTTACGGCGGCAACGGCGAGGATTCAATTTTCGGCGGAAAGGACAACGATTATCTTTACGGCGGAAAAGACAACGATTCCCTCTGTGGCAACGAAGGCAACGATTATCTTTACGGCGAGACCGGCAACGATTCACTTTGGGGCGGTGCCGGCGATGACAAAATTTACGGCGGGACAGGTAACGATTATCTTGTCGGCGGCAATGGCAACGATTCGCTCTGGGGCGGCAACGGCTCCGACACTTTCGTTTATTACGCGAACACCGGCACCGACAAAATTTTCGACTTCACGGGCACCGACATGTTGCAAATTCTCAACGCGAACGGCTCAAAAGGCTCGTTTACCAATTCGTCGTTCTCAAGCAACACTTTGACGCTAAACATTTCGGGCGGCGGAACAGTTATTTGCAGCGGCGTAAATTCTTCGTCGACCTTCAACATCAACGGTACTACATACAAAGTCAGCGGCAGTTCAATTACGAAGAAATAAAACCTGCGCGGCAAAAAATTTTTCCCCGTCGAAAAACGCGGCGGGGATTTTTTTTTCGGCTGATTGGTGTTAAAATGCAACGGCATTTGTTTCG
>CAMUZL010000232.1 GCA_947165185.1 uncultured Selenomonadales bacterium | reverse complement strand
TTGCCGGAGGTGCTAAAAATGCGTAAACAACTCAGACTTTCCGGCTCAGGCGGGCAAGGCGGCAACGTGACGTTGCATCCAGTTAGTTTGGCGGGAGGTGGCACACAGTGAGAAAACAACTCAGACTTTCCGGAAGCGGCGGGCAAGGCGTCATCACTGCGGCGATTATTTTGGCTGAAGCGGCGGTCTCCGAAGGCAAAAACGCAGTTCAATCGCAAAGTTACGGTCCCGAAGCTCGCGGCGGCGCGTCGAAGTCCGAAGTCATCATCGACGACGAAAAAATTTATCATCCGCACGTGAAAAATCCCGATTTCGTGTTGGCAATGACTCAAAAGGCCGCAGATAAATATTTCAGCGACTTGAATCCGAACGGAACTTTGATTTTGGACGACGATTTGGTTCCGAATTCGCCCGCGTTCAAAAATATTGTTCGCGTCCCGATAACGAAACTCGCCGTCGAAAAACTCGGCAAAAGTTTGTTCGCGAATATCGTCGCGCTCGGCGTGATCGTCAAAGTCACAAAGCTCGTCGACTTCGAGACGATAAAAAAATCCGTGGCGAATCGCGTCCCGCCGCACACCGTCGAACAAAATATGACCGCACTGCAACTCGGTTTCGACGCCGTGCAATAAATCAGCGTTCCAAATAAAAAATAACGCCTCGAAATTGATTCGGGGCGATTTTTTTGTTAAAATCAGTTCGCGAGGTGATTTCAGGTGGGCGAAGTTGAACTTAGAGGTCTTGAATTCGAGTGGGACGACGAAAAGGCAGAAATTAATCTAAAAAAGCACGGTGTAAGCTTTGAGGATGCTATTCTGGTATTCTTCGATGAATTTCTTGTTGAGGATTACGATTATAATCACAGTGACGACGAAGACAGAATAAAAGTTATCGGCAAGATTGAAAATATCTTGGTAGTCATTTATACTGAACGCCAAGAGAAATTAAGGATTATATCGGCTCGACTTGCGAACAAAAAGGAAAGGAATGATTATTATGGGCAGTTTCTTCCTGATTAAAGGGCAAAAACCGGAATTGACGCCCGAACAGAAAGAAAGACTTGCAAAATTATCTGCAATGAGTGACGAAGACATCGATTACAGCGATATACCGCCGCTTACAGATGAAGAATTGGCAAGAATGAAACCCGCAAGAGATATTTGGAAACGTTACAGACTTACATTGATTGAAGATTGATAAAAAAAGCCTCGAAGTTGATTCGGGGCGATTTTTTTGTTAAAATCAGTTTGCGAGGTGATTTCAGTTGGGTGAGTACACTCTTGAAAGTTTAAAATTTGAATGGGACGACGAAAAGTATCAACTCAACATCAAAAAGCACGGCATAAGGTTTGAAACGGCGGCAAACGTATTTTTGGACGATAACGCGCTTTACTATTTGGACGACGAGCATAGCGACGGTGAAGAGCGTTTTAAAATCGTCGGAATGGTTGAAAAAGTTTTGGCGGTGATTTATACTGAGCGCGGCGAAGTGAATCGCATAATTTCCGCTCGAAACGCGACCAAAAATGAAAGGAATGAATATTATGGGCAGTATAGTTCTGTTTAGGGGACAAAAACCGCAATTAACGCCTGAACAAAAGGCAGAACTCGCGGCATTGGACGACAGGGAGATTGATTTGAGCGATATTCCCGATTTAAGAGACGACCAGATTGGAAAATACAAACGTCTGCGCGATAAACCGAATCTTTGGAAGAAAGTTCGCGTGAAAGTGATTGAAGACTGATAAAAAAAGCCTCGACGAATAGTCGGGGCAATTTTTTTTACGGATTTTGCTTTTTGAGTTGCTCGCGGCGTCTGCGTTCGCGATTTTTCCGGATTTTGGCGTTATCAAGCTTACAACGGCGCACCCATTCGGCAATTCGGGCGTCGCGGTCGCCGTTATTCATCACGATATACGGATTGACCATAAAATCGGACTCCCCGACAAGTTTTAACTCGTTGACGACAATATTTTCCCTCAACCAGCGCAAAGAATCGAAAAAAACCGTTCGAGTAAGTTTCAAATCGTATTGGAGTTGCTTTTTGTTGATAACATAGCCTCTGATGCCGTCATCGGGCTGTTTCATGGCGAGATAGAGAAAAATTTTGATTGTTAAGTCGTTCGGAGCCTCGTTGATAGTTCTTAACGTGCGAAATTCATCGAAAAACACTTTGAAACACCTCCGCGAGCGATTATAACAAAAAATGTCCTCGAAAACACTTCAAAATACAAAATCCGCACACACGGATTTCGTAAAATGAACAACAAAAAATCCCCCGCAATTCGCAGGGGACAATTTTTTTGTCAGTCGTCGGTCAGAAATTCAAACTTTCCAGCACGTCGCCCGTGTCCAAGTCGAAAATTTTAATTCCGTCGTCGTCGATTGTCGCAACACTCGTGCGCTTGTCGGGACGGTTGCTCAGGTACGGCGAAACGGTTCCGGGATTCAGGAAAATTGTTTTGCCGCGCCGTTCCAAAACCGTCGTGTGAACGTGTCCGCTGATAAAAATGTCCGCGTGCAGATGAGCCGCCATTTTGTCTTTGTCGGCGTCGGTCGGCAAGTGGTGCCCGTGATTGACGACAATTCTTTTTCCGTTCGCGAAAACGTGAGCATAAGGCGCGAGCGGTGTTTCCAAAACGTCATCGTCAAGTTCGGAATCGCCGTTGCCGCGAGCAATGACGAACGGAATTTTTGATTCGTTGATCCGTGCCGCCAAAGCCTTCGGATTGTAGTCTTCGACGCGGTAATTGACGTTGCGCGCCCCGTGATTCAAAACGTCGCCCGCGTGCAAAATCAAATCCGCGTCCGCGAAAAATTTTTCCATCGCCATTGCAACTCGCGGGTCGTAACCGTGCGTGTCGCTGATAACTCCAATTTTCATTTTAAGCCCTCCAAAAATTTCTGTTCCGCCGCGAAGACTGCAAAATAATTCGTCGACGAATTTTTGATTGAATATATCACAGGCAAATATTTTTGACAATCGCCCGCATTGACGCCGATTTTCTTCGTGAGACCGCGCAGATTTTTAAACCCTTGACATTTTGTTGATTGGGGATTATTATACCGCTTGTGATTCGGCGGGGCACCGTCGAGAAAGATCGAATTTCCAATTTTGGGAGGCAGATATTTATGATAAAGCCACTGGGAGACAGAGTTGTCGTTGAAGTTGCCGAGGTCGAACTCAAGACCAAAAGCGGCATCATCATGCCCGAAACTTCCAAAGAGAAGCCGCAAAAAGGCAAAGTCGTTGCGGTCGGAACGGGCAAGCTCCTCGACAATGGCACCCGCGCCGCTATGGAAGTCAAAGCCGGCGACGAAGTCATCTTCAACAAATACGCGGGCAGCGAAGTCAAAGTGGACGACAAAGATTATCTCGTGATTCGCGAGAGTGACATTTTGGCAATTCTCTAATTCAGCTTTGAGCTTTAAGCTTTGAGCTTTTAGGATTTTGCTGAAGGCTGAAAGCTGTCGACTTAAAGCTAACAACGGAGGTAAATTTTTTATGGCAAAAGAAATTTTGTTCGACGAAGAAGCCCGTCGCGCACTCAGCCGCGGCGTTGACGCATTGGCAAACGCAGTTAAAGTGACGCTCGGCCCCAAAGGTCGCAACGTCGTTC
>CAMUZL010000231.1 GCA_947165185.1 uncultured Selenomonadales bacterium | reverse complement strand
GCGATTCGCTCTGCGAAGAAACGGAAACTCTCTGCGAAGTTTGTCGGCTCAAGGAATACGAAAAAATTCGGCGGCTGTTGTTTGAAATTTTTTATGACACGCCGTGGCTCGCCTCCGAGGAAGTGCAAAAAATTTTCGCGGAAAAATTTCCGAATCTGCGCGAACAATGCCCGATTGATTTCGTGAACTCGACGAGAACATCGTTTATTCAACTTTTGGCGGGACGTTTGACGCGGGACGAAACGGACGAAGATTCCAACGAAATTATGCGAATCGTCATGCTCGAAAGGCAACTGCCGCCCGAAAAAATCACGCCCGCGATAATCCGCCGCACGTTGGGCGAACTGCATTTCAATTTCGCTGACCCGATTCGCTTTCAACGCTACAGGTTCAGCAAATTTCGCAAAGTAGGGAGAAGGGAATAGATTTTACTCTTCTCCCTTGTCCCTTCTCCCTTCTCCCTTTCCCTTTGTCCCTTCTCCCTGCCAAAGGAGTTGTTATTAATCGTGAGCAACAAACTACGGATAGAAAAACTTCAGGAGCTCATCAAACAGGAAACCGGCAAGATGCTTCTGAACGAAATCAAAGACCCGCGAATCGGCTTCGTCACCGTGACCGATGTTGAAATGACCGGCGACCTGCGCGAGGCAAAAATTTTCGTCAGCGTCATGGGCGGCGAGGAACAATTAAAAACTTCGTTCGAAGGTTTGAACAGCGCGCTCGGATTTATTCGGCGGGAAATCGGCAAACGAATTCGTCTGCGCTTCACGCCCGAAATTTCTTTCGCACCGGACACGTCGCTTGACTACGGCGATCACATTCAAAAACTTTTGTTGCAAGTGGAAGGAGACCTCGGCAATGCTGATAACGCTCAAACAGGCGGCGCAGAAAATTCAGGCCGCGAATAAAATTTTGGTGACCGCGCACATTTTGCCGGACGGTGACGCAGTCGGCTCGACGTTGGCAATGTTGCAAATTCTTCGCGCAATGGGCAAGACCGCAGAAATTTTTATCGACGACACGATTCGCGACAATCTTCACGCCCTGCCGCATTTCGACGAAATTCGCCGCCCCGTCAAAGGCGAAAAGTTTGATGCGGATTTGTTGCTGATTTTGGACACGGAACCCGGCAGAATCGGCAACGTGCGCAATTTGACCGACGCGCCGATTTTGAATATCGATCATCACGTCACCAACAGCGGTGAAGGTTACGACTTGTATCTTGAGCACGAAGCCGCCGCGACGTGCGAAATTGTTTTCGATTTTGCCCGCGAACTCGGCGCGGAAATTACGCTTGACGTGGCGAAGTGCATTTACACGGGCATTGCGACGGACACGGGCTTTTTTCAGTACTCGAACACGAGAGCAAAAACTTTGCGCACAGTTTCGGAGCTGGTGACTTGCGGCGTTCGTCCCAACGAAATTTCCGAACAGATGGAGAAAAAATCCCTTGCCGAAGTTCGCGACATGAGAAACGCTTTGGAATCTGCACGGATTTTTTTCGGCGGAAAAGTCGCGGGAATTTTTGTTAAGACGGCCGAATCGACCGAAGGTTTCGTCGACCTGGTTCGCGTGATTGAAGGCGTGGAAATTGCCTTCATGATTAACGAAAAGGAGGAAAATTTTTGTCGCGTGAGTATGCGCTCAAACGGCATCGACGTTGCCACAATCGCAAATTCTTTGGGCGGCGGCGGACACGTTCGGGCGGCCGGTTGCACGCTGAAAACTTCGCTTGAAGACGCAACGAAAATTACCGTCGAGGCAATCGGCAAAGCTCTGCACGTCGAAAATCTTTCGGACGCGGGAATTTTGCTGGCGGACGTTAATTGATGGACGGCTTTATAAATTTGTACAAGCCCGCCGGAATGACCAGCCACGACGCGGTTAATCGTGTGCGAAAAATTTTTTCCACGCGCAAAGTCGGGCACGCCGGCACGCTCGACCCCGCCGCGTCGGGAGTTTTGCCCGTGGCGATTAATCGCGCAACGAAATTTCTGGAGTACTTGACGGCGAACGACAAAAGTTATCGCGCTGAAATTCTTTTCGGGACGGCGACGGATTCGGGCGACTTGGAAGGCGAAATTATTTCTCGCGCAGAAAATTTTTCCATGCCGACACGTGGCGAACTCAACGGCGCGGCGAAATTTTTTGTCGGGGAAGTTGAACAAACTCCGCCGAAATTTTCCGCGATAAAAATTCACGGGCGAAAAGCCTGCGACATGGCGCGAAAAAATTTGTCGTTTGAAATGCCGACTCGCCGCGTAAAAATTTTTCGTCTGGAAATTTTTGACGTGACGGATTCAACCGCGACGATTGAAGTTGACTGTTCGGCGGGCACTTATATTCGCAGTCTTGCCGTAGATTTCGGCGCACGGTTGAATTTGCCCGCGACGTTGAAAAATTTGATTCGCCTGCGTGTCGGTGACTTCGCGCTGAAAAATTCCGTGACGTTCGACGAATTGGACGCGGAAAAACTTTTGCCGATTGAAACTTGCTTGAAACACTTACCGCCGTTTGAGCTTCCCGAAAATCGAATTCGCGCTTTCCTGAACGGTTTGCCCACGACGGTTAAATCAGCCGACGAAAAATTTTTGCGCGTCACGTCGGGCGGAAAATTTCTCGGTGTCGGAAAAATTTCGGGCGGCGAGTTGCGCTCGGCAAAAATCGTTTGAGCCGCCGAAAATTTTCTTGCAAAAATTTTTCTCGTCGACTATAATTTTATCAAGGTAAAACAAAAATGCCCCGCGTCCTTGCGAGGCTAAGTGCTTGAAGGCGGTTTTGCCGTTACTGAGAACTTACGAAATAAATTCTGTCCCATTCCTGCTTCACCGCGTCCGCTTCCGCCGTCATTGCTGACAGGCTCATCACGTTTACTATAACGCTCCACAGGCTTAACTTCCCCGCTAACGAACGGGTACACATACAGATTTTACTGTATCTCAGTTTTACTGAACTCGAAGTTTTGCAACAACAACTACCACGAATCATCGATTGCCAACTTTCCAAAGAGCTACTAAAAGTATACAGCTTGAAGCAGGTCTGGTCAACATGAAAATTTTTTTTAACTATCGAAAACCCCCGGATATGTAGCGTGTTGAAGTAGACTGATGGTTAGCCGCTATAAGCCGTGGTGGGACTTAGGCGGCTGTTTTGCTGAGTACCAAGAGGATTACGCCGGCGATGACAATCACACGGATGATAATCGTTGCAATACGCATAATCTCACCCCCTTTCTCGGGGGACTTCGAGATTTAAACCGCCCTTGCCGCAAGGCATCAAGCAAAACGGATTATAAATCACGAGTCGCAGATTTTCAAGCGGCTTTATTTTTTTGCTCAAATGAACGCGGCAACAATTTTGCAATGTGCGGGCAAGTGGTGTATTATCTGCGCGAGGTGATAGAAATGTGTTTGGCATTTCCGGCAAAAGTTTTGGCGATTGACGGCGATTTGGCGACGGTCGAGCGAGCGGGCGTCACGCGCAAGGCAAGTTTGATGCTCCTGCCCGAAGCGAAGGTCGGCGACTTCGTGTTGATTCATGCGGGCTTTGCAATGCAGACGATTGACGAGCGCGAAGTTCAAATCCGTGACGCGCTGGTTGCCGAAATGAACGGAGCACCGCGCACGGTCGAAA
>CAMUZL010000230.1 GCA_947165185.1 uncultured Selenomonadales bacterium | reverse complement strand
TGTCGCAAATCGAAAGTGCCTCGTCGGGCAAAAATATTTCGTTGCCGATGCTCATCAGAATTTCCCGCGCCTTGGACGTGGAACTTGCGTTGCTCACCGACATTGACGGCATTTACAAATCCGACTTGAAAAATTTTTGGAGCGACATGAAAGACACCTTCGAGGAAATAAAAAAGCTCAACGACGGCATGGATAAAATGCTTGAGCAATTCGAGCGGGCGGACAAAATTTTTTCCAACGGCGGCGCATCAAAAGTTAAGGAGTGATTCGTTATGGCGACAAAAAGCGTGAACTGTCCGCACTGCGGGCGCAAACTCGGAGCTTATCCCTTCGACACGCCCAGACCGCAACGCACGAGCGGAAATTGTCCTGCTTGCGGCAAGCGTTACACCGTCGAATACGGGCAAAATAAAATCAAAGTCAGCAAAGGTTGAAACGCAATGGCTTACGAAAATTACGGCGACAAGTTGAGAAATTACGCCCGCGACAAAGTTGCGAATCAAGCCGTCGAAAAATCCGAACCGTATCGTCAAGAACTTGTCAAACTCAGCGACGCGGCCCACGAATCGGCTTACAAAGTTACTTACGAACTTGCGGAAGTTTCTTTGCCGCCGAAAATTTCCCGCGAACTTACCCGCGAACTGAAAATTTCCACCGACAAAATTAAAAAGACGAATCACGATAATTTGGAACTTGCGGCGGCTGAAATTATTTCTTCAAGTACAAAGACGATTTTTGATTTCGCGACGGGCGAAAAAAATTTCGACGAGACCAGTCAAGCCATTGCCGTGCAGACAAAAGTTGTCGTTAAAAATGTCGTCATCGAACGCGGCAAGCAAGTCGCCATCGACGAGGCGCAACGTATCGGCGGCAAAATGGTCGGCAACGCGGCGCAAAATCTTTTGCTCAAGGCGGGCTTGAATTCAAACGTCGCGGGAAAAGTTTTGGCTTTCGGCAACATGATTAAAGACAACGTCGTCGATTGGGTTGACGGAAAAATTTCTGACGAGCAATTTATTCGCGAAGTCGGCAAGAAAGGTTTGACGTTGGCGGTCGAATCCGTCGGCGCGTTTGTCGGCGCGGAAGTCGGCGCAACTTACGGCGCGGTTATCGGGCAAACGATGATTCCGATTCCCGTCGTCGGTGCGGTTATCGGCTCCACGGTGACGGCGGTCGCCTGCAGCGGAGTTATCGCGGCAACGGACACCCTGTTGAGACTTTGGGACGCCTCAAAAATCAACGCGGCGGCGGACAGACGAAAAATTATTTCCAAAATCAAAACGGACGCGCTTGCCGAAATGAATCGTCAACGCTCCGTCATGCAAAAATATTTCGCGGACGAAAAATTACAGTGGGACAAAAATGTTCAAGCCGGCTTTGAACTGATCGCGTCGGGCACTTATTCAAACGACGTGGAAGTTATCGCGCAGGGCTTGGATAAAATTTTGCAGAACTTCGGCAGTAAAGTTGCGTTTTCAACTTATGAGGAGTTCGACGATTTTTTCATGGACGACAATGCAGTTTTCAAGTTGTGAGGTGATTTTATGGTTCCGTTACTTATCGGCGGTAATATAGTAGGAACTTTCAAAACTTTTAGCGACATTTGGAAAGCTGACGAATACAACCGTGAAGCGCGGCACGTCAATTACGAGGCGTTTACCATGGTTGAGGCGGCGTCGCGAAAATTTCAGTCTCAGCGCGAAAAACTTGACGAAACGTTGACGAAACTCGCCAATCGCAAGCGCGGCATAATGAGCAGTTCCTTACCGAAATTCGTCAGCGTGTACGAGCGAATCAAGAAAATTGATTTTGATGAAATGCATTCGGTTGACGCCGAAAAAAGTTTAGCTCTGCGCGACGAAAATTTGTCCGCGATAAATCAGATGATTTCCGTTTCGGGCGTGCAGATGTCGGACAGCGAAATTCTCGGCACGTTTCTTTTTTCGTGGGAGTACGGCGGTATCGGCGGCGCGATTAAAAAAGAAGCGCGAATCAATTTGGACGTTGCCTACACGCGCAGCGACGAGGCGGAAGTTATCGCGCACAACACCGACACCGCCCGAATCGCCGTCGAAGGCATCACCGACAAGGCTGAATCCGTTTTGAAGTTGCTGGCGCAGATGAACGCGCTGTTTTTGAAAAGTCTTCAATACACGAGCGAAATTATTGAGCAACGCGGGACGAACAAACGAAATTACAGCGTCGACGACAAAAAAGCTTTGATGAATTGTATGAGTTTCGCCAAAGCAATTTCCGACATTTTGAAAGCTCCGCTGTTCGATTCAAACGGCAAACTCAGCCGGCAAATTGACGAGACATTGAGCACGGGCAACGAATACATTAAAAAAATTCAAGCCGTCAGATGAGGTGAAATTTTATGTACAAGCTGAAAGTCAACCGCGACAAATGCATTGCTTGCGGAATGTGTGCGCTTGAGTGCAACGCCCTGCACGAAGATTCGACCGGCAAAGTTGAAGTTGTCGGCGAAGGAATTATTTCCGATTCTCAAGTCGCCAAAGTCCGAAACATCGTCGAGCTTTGTCCCGAAAACGCGTTGAGTTTGACGGAAGAATTCGTCGACATGAGCGCGAAAATTTCCGAATTGAAATCGAAGATGAAAACGCCGCTGAAATTTACGCCGCCTGCAACGGACGAATACGAATTCAGCATGGACGACCGCGACAGATATGCCGAGGATCTTTATCGCGGCTCTTCCTTGAGTGTTTCGGACGAATACGAATTCGATTACAAATCGTCAAGTTCTGCGCAGTCGGCGGGCGAGCGTGCTTTTCGTGACGAAATTTATTCGCAGGCGGAGGCTTTGGCGCAACAAGTCATCGTCATGTACGAACAGCGCAAAATGAATCGCGTCGCCCGTTACGCCGAAACTTCCGGCAATTACAAATACGGCGTTCATCAGCGGCTGATAAAAAATCTGCGCGGCTTCGTCAACGAATTGGAAAGTTACACCGGCAAAAAAATTTCCCTGCCGTCGGATTTTTTCACGTTCCGCACGCGTGACACCGAATACATCAACAACCGCCAAGAAACTTCAAACGATTGGTTGGCGGACAGCATCAAAAATCATCTCGAATCGGCGAGCGAATTTTATTCCTGCGTCAAGACCGACAAAACTTCCGAATATGTCACGGTCAGCAGTTGGTTCGGCTCCGACAAAGAAAAACTTGTCTACAAGTACGCCTACTACATTGACGGCGACAAACTGAAACGTTTTTATCGGCACGTGGCGCGGGCGACGTGGAAGGCCGGCAAGTACACAAAAAAATTTTGCGAACGTGAGCTTGACGCATTTCACAAGGCGATTGAACAAGAGTGGCTCGGCAAAATCGATTACCTTCTGCGGCAGACCGGCGTCGAAGGCATAAAAAAAAATTGGAACGGCGAATATCAACTGTAACCGAACAATCACAATCTTTTCGCGAAGAAATTTCTTTCAAGTTTTTGACGCCCGCGCAGGCTCGACAAAGTTACGAGGACGCAGAAAATTATTTTTACCAATAATGCGCCACGAAAGCCCCCTGCTTTAGCCGTGGGGATGAAGTGGCGCAAAAAAATTCTTGTCATATGCTAATCGTCCTTGTATAATGAGAAAAAATTTTTGAATGGGAGTGGTGAATAATTTT
>CAMUZL010000229.1 GCA_947165185.1 uncultured Selenomonadales bacterium | reverse complement strand
TGCTGAATTCGGGCACGACGCCTTCGGGATGGTGCGGACAAAAATAAAACGCGTCGATATGTGCGCCGACTTGAGCCAAACTTTTTTGCATGAAGTCATGAAGTTTGTCGACCTCGGCGGCGGTGTACAGCCCGCGAGCAATTCCGCCTTGATTGGTGACGACCACGACCAAAAGCCCGCGTTCGTTGCAAAATTTAATCGCGTCGCGTGCGCCGTCAATCCACGTAAATTTTTCAATCTGCCAAAGGTAACCGACTTCCGCGTTCAAAACGCCGTCTCTGTCGAAAAAAATCGCTGCGTTCATTCCGTCGCCTCCGAAAAAATTTTTGACTTTGATTCGTTGACGCGCCGAAAAAATCCTGCCGAAAATTTTCCGTGACGTTCCTGCGCGCCGAAAGCGGGCTTGCAATTTGTTGCGTCCCGTGATATAAATTATCGCGTACCGCTTGCGGTTTTGAAACGTTCCAGTCGCCCGCATTTGTCCAATTTTGGCATGTATCCATACCGTTTACGGTCTTGCGAGCAACAAAAAATCCCGTTCGATTGAGCGGGGTTTTTTCGTTTGGGAAATTTGTTCGTCGCGCAAAAAAATTTCTGCCGCAGTCTTGTCGCAATGACGCGCCAAAAAAATTCTCAACTCCTAATTCCTAACTCCAAACTGAAAAAAAGCTTGCCGATTTGATTTTTGACGGCTATAATGTCAAAATATCAATGTGAGGTGATTGATTATGTTGAACAATAAAGCGGACACGATTGAAAAATATATTCTCAGCCGACTGGAGGGCAACGAGGAAAAACAAATCGAACTTAAGCGCACGGCTTTGGCGGACGAAATTCGTTGTGCGCCGTCACAAATCAGTTACGTTTTGAGTACACGTTTCACGACCGAACGCGGCTTTTCCGTCGAATCGCGGCGCGGGCTCGGCGGTTACATTCGTATTGCCGTCGTCACCGAAGAAGTCGACCGCAAGCAACTTTTGTTCCGCGAGATGATTGAGAATATCGACGAATTCACGCCCTTTGCAAAAATCAAATCGATGCTGGATTATCTGTTGCGGCTCAGAATCGTCACGCAACGCGAGGCCGAACTTGTCGCGCAAATGTCGGCGAACCTGTATAAATCCGAACTGGCAAAAAAAATTACACCTGAAGAACGCGCAAAATTAATTCGCTCGACCTTCGTGACGCTGGCGAAAATAACTTGACGGGGGCGACGACTTGAAAGAACTTCCGCATTTTTTTATCGGCAACTCTTACGGCGGGCAACAGGAATGGTATTCGCGCCTGACGGATTTCGGAATGTACGTGGGCGGCTGCGCGGCGATAACTGCCTGCGACTGTTCGATTTACTTCACGAAATATTCCGGACGAAAACTTTATCCGTTCGACGTGCAAAATTTAACGCGGCAAGATTACCTGCGCTTTGGAAAAATTATGGAGCCGTATCTGTATCCGCGTTGGTCGGGCGTCGACAAGCTGGAAATTTATTTGGACGGCTACGGCAGATTTTTGCGAGACCGTGACGAAAATTCTTTGACGCTTGCGCCGTGGGCGGGCGAAAATAATTTTGACGACACGCGGGAAATTGTTCGCCGCCAAATTGACGCGGGCTTTCCGATGCCGTGTCTGGTGCTCAATCACCGCGAGCCGGCACTTGAAGATTACAACTGGCACTGGTTTATTTTGAACGCTTACGACGAACGCGACGGAAAATTTTTCGTCAAGGCGGTGACTTACGGCATCGGGCGTTGGTTTGACTTGCGGACGCTGTGGGACACGGGCTACGGTCGCAAGGGCGGCTTGATTCTGTTCAGATTTGACAGCGAAAAATAATCTTGGCAACGGCGAATGCAAGCTGGCGAGCATGAGGTATTGCATCCAATTTGTTTGGCGATTTTAAAATTTCGGTTGCCGATTTCGATTGAGGTTGACGGCGAAATTCAATCGTGTTATCTTTAATCGCGAAACTTGGGGCGGAGCGAAATTCTCCACCGGCGGTGACAGTCCGCGAGCTGGAAAATCGATGCGTCAATCGATATGCGCGTCGAAGAAATTTTTCGGCAGACTCGGCGAAATTCCGAGACCGACGGTTAAAGTCCGGATGAAAAAGTTTTGCAAACATCATTTTGAATTTATCCGCCCGAAGTGTAAAAACTTTTGGGCGGTTTTTGATTGAGGTGACGAAATGTTCACGGGCATTGTTGAGGAAGTCGGCAAGCTCAAAAGTCTTGGCGGCGGACGGATTGAAATTTCTTGCGCCAAAGTTCTCGGCGGCGTGAAAATCGGCGACAGTATTTCCACAAACGGAATTTGCTTGACGGTCGTCGACTTCGGTGAAAATTTTTTTGCGGCGGACGTGATGCCCGAAACTTTTCGCAAAACTTCATTGGCGGAAGTCAAGCGCGGCGGCATTGTAAATCTTGAACGCGCTTTGCAACTCGGCGACAGATTCGGCGGGCACATTGTCAGCGGACACATTGACGGCGTCGGAAAAATTTTGAGCATTCGTCCCGAAGGCAACGCGCTTGTGATTGACGTGGCGGCGGAAAATTTTTTGCTCCGACAAATCGCGCCGAAAGGTTCCGTTGCTCTCGACGGCATAAGTTTGACTGTCGTGGACGCGGGCAACGAAAATTTTTCCGTGTCGATGATTCCGCACACCCGCGAAGTCACTAACTTTCAATCGAAGCGCGTCGGCTCTCCCGTCAACATTGAGACGGACGTTTTGGCAAAGTACGTCGACCGATTGCTGAACTTTAAAACTTCCGCTAACGTGACAAAAGATTTTCTTGCCGCGAACGGTTTCATTTGAGGAGGTAATTTTCATGTCGAACGAAGAAAAAATTTTGTCCATGCTCACCGCAATTCAAGCGGACATTCAATCGCTCAAAGAAAAAAAATCCGCAGACGAGCTTGAAAATTTGTCGCCCGAAGAACGCAAAGCACAACAGATGGCGGCATTGGATGCTTTCCAAAAAGCATGTGCCGAAAATCGCGATGACTTGGAAGAATTTTTCGCGCTCATGGACGAACTCGAAGCACGGAGGTCGGCATCATGACGGAAAAATTTTGCTTGGACACGAACGTTATCAGCGATTTCATGCACGGTTACAAATCTGTTATCAAAAATTGGAATGCGGCAATGAACGACGCCAATTCGACGATTTTCATTCCAACGATTGTTTATTACGAAATTGTTCGCGGGCTCAAAGCGGCAGGTAAAACTCGTGTCCTCAGAGAATTTCTCGCGCTGTACAAAAATTTCCCGCATCTCTTTTTCGACAGGGACAATTACGAAGTCATCGAAAAGGCGACGGAAATTTATTCGCAACTGCACAAAGGTCGACAGATTGAGGACAACGACGTTTTTATCGCGGCGGCTGCTTTGGTGAACGACTGCACGCTTGTCACGGCGAACGTTCGGCATTTTGCTCGCGTTGACGGCTTGAAACTTATAACTTGGCGAATTGATTGAGGTGAAAAATTTTATGAGTGAATTTGCAACGATTGAACAGGCGATTGACGACATTAAACGCGGCAAGATGATTGTTGTCGTTGACGACGAAGACCGCGAAAACGAAGGCGACTTGATTGTTGCCGCCGAAACCGTTACGCCCGCCGACATAAATTTTATGGCGACGCACGCCAAAGGTTTGATTTGCACGC
>CAMUZL010000228.1 GCA_947165185.1 uncultured Selenomonadales bacterium | reverse complement strand
CGACGGTTGCCGCCGCAGTTGCCAAAGCCGCAATCGAAACGGGTATCGCCCGCAATAAAAATATCACGCCCGAACAAGTTGCCGAACATACGCGTCAACTGTTAAACGCAATGAAAAATTCCTAATTCCTAATTCCAAATTGATTTTTCAGCGCTCGTAGTCCAGTGGATAGGACGTAAGCCTCCGGAGCTTGAAGCGTGGGTTCGATTCCCGCCGAGCGCACCAAATAAAAAAATTCAGCGGTTCCGAAAAAATCGGAGCCGCTTTTGAGTTTCTGCCGAAAGTTATCGATTGACAATCAGCTTGGCAATTTCCATTTCAATTTGTCTGACAAATTTGCTGTGCATTGAAGTGCCGTAAAGTTCGCCGTCAACAAACAATTTCGCCCCGCCGTTGCCTATGGCTTCAAAGTCGTAGTGACGAATTTCACCATTGCGCAAAACGTCACAGCTGAAGTTGAGAGGCACGTCGATTCCGTAGTCTTCGTTGTACTCCAAAGTGCCCGCCATGACGTAATAGTCGACGCCTTCCCAATTCAAAACCCACGTGTCTTGTTCGGGAATTGCGGCTTGTGCCTGCGCGTTCGCGAAAATAATCGTCAAGCCGAGAAATGCCGCGAGTAAAAATTTCTTCATGTTACCGACCTCCTTTGATTAACGAAATTTTATTACGCCGCGCCGTCGAATTCAACAAACACTTTTTGAGTTTTGACTGCACTTTTTGCCCGCCGAAAAAAATTAAGCGGTTCCGAAAAACTCGGAGCCGCTTTTGATTTGGTACCCTCACTCAAAAAATTTTCACCGACGCAAGCCTCGAAACTTCCGAGTTTAAAAAGTTTTAAGCCAAATCTCTCAAGACGCTTTCGCCGAAAATGTCACGAATTTTGTTGCGTGCTTTCTGTCTGACTTCGTCGTCGATATACATTTGCGCCAAAGCCAAAGCAAGAGCAATCGCGCCGGCGTCGTCGGAGTAGCCGACAAAAGGCGTGAAGTCGGGGACAACGTCAATGGGCGAAATGAAGTAGCCCAGCGCGGCAAAAATCGCCGCTTTGATTTTCATCGGGCAATTGGGATTTTCCGTCACGTAAAAAAGTTGCAACGCCTCGTAAATCAGTGTGAGTCCCGCGCTTTTGATGGTCGAGGTAATCTTGTCGAAAAAACTGCTCTCGGAATAATCTCCCGCATATTTAGCGGTGACGTTCGTGGTAATGCCGAAATCTTTTGTTGCCAAAGTAATTCCTCCTCTCAAGTGTCGATTAAATAATACCGAAAAATTTTTTCACGTCAACTCAAGCGCCACGTTTATTTTACCGTAAAAAATTTTCGCGTGGTCGCCCGTCGTGCGACAAATTTATTCGCGTTTCGTGAATCTGTCGAAGTCGAAAAAACTTTTCACGTCAACGCCCAGCTCGTCGGAAATTCTCAAAAGTTTGTCCAACGAAATGGATTTGCAACCGCGTTCGACTTGCGACAAATAATTGCTGCTGATTCCGACCGCCTCCGCCAATTCAACTTGCGTGAGTCGCCGCGCCCGCCTGCAATAACTGATATTCAAGCCGATAAGAATTCGTCTTTCATCCGGCGAAGTCGGCATATTCTCGCCCCCCTTAAGGCATTATCGCACATTTAAAAAGTTCGTGCTTTTTCATATGGTTGAAAAGTAACGCCCGCAGAATCAATTTGCAGGCGAAGAAATTTTTCCGTTACAACGTAGTCTATCAAACACAAAAAAAAAATTGTCGCGGGACGGGCGACTTTTTTTTCGCCGAAATGAGTTATAATCCGCCCATAAATTCAGAGGGAAGCGTTTAGTAATTGACTACATAAAAAAATTTTGGCGGTTCCGAAAAACTCGGAGCCGCTTTTGAGTTGTGCCGAAACAAATTCCTATTGCCGAAGCGCGGACGCAAATTCCGATTGACGCCTTAAAGTCAAGTTGCTAAACTTTCGGCGAGAATTTTTCAGAGGTGAGAACTTGAACGAAAAAAATTTGACGCCGATGATGGAGCAATATCACGCGGAAAAATCAAAGCACCCGAACGAATTGTTATTCTTCCGACTCGGCGATTTTTTTGAGATGTTCAACGACGACGCAAAGACCGCTTCCGCCGAATTGAATTTGACTTTGACGCAGCGGCAAGGCGTCCCGATGTGCGGCGTGCCGGCTCACGCGGTGGAAACTTATCTTCAACGGCTCGTTGCCAAAGGTTTTCGCGTGGCAATCGTCGACCAAATCGGCGACCCGAAGACGAAGGGCTTGACCGAACGCGCACTGACAAAAATCGTCACGCCCGGCACGATTTTGACTGACGACACGTTGACGAACGCGAATAATAATTTTCTTGCGCTGATTTTGGAAGGCAACGACGAAATTGCACTGGCGGGCGCGGACATTTCCACGGGCGAAATTTTTTATGGGCTTTACGACGGCGGCGATCGCGAACAAAATCTTTTCGACGAACTTTATCGCGTAAACCCGCACGAAATTTTGATTGGCGTTGAGCCGACTTTTTTCAGGCGGCTGAAAAATTTCGTCGAGGTTAAACTTGAAACTTGCACGTTCACGCGAGTGGAAGTTCAAAACTCCACAGAAAATTTTTTCGCCAAACATTTCGGCGAAGATGACTTGCCCGCGAGTGAACTTGCCGCGCAGGCCGTAGAAAATCTTTTGCGCTACCTTCACGCGACGGTTCGCACGGATTTAAATCACCTGTCGAAGCTCACGCGACTGGATTTGAGTAGTCATTTGATTTTGGACGCAACCGCGCTGAGAAATTTGGAAATCGTGCGGAATCTGCGCGACGGCTCGAAAAAAAATACTCTGTTCGCCGCGCTCGACCAAACGAAAACGGCATTAGGTACGCGACTGCTCAAACGTTGGCTCGAAAGTCCGTTGGTTGACGTTGCGGCGATTAATCGTCGACTCGACGCGGTGGAAGAGCTTTACAAAAATTTTTCCACGCGAAAAAATCTGCGCGAGGCACTGAAAAATATCAGCGACTTTGAACGGCTCATGACGAAAATTGAAGTCGGTACCGCGAACGCAAGAGATTTGACCGCGCTGAAAATTTCCATGCGAATGTTGCCGACGATTCGGGAAATTTTGTGCGACGTGACGACGGATTTGCCCGTTGCCTGCCGTGACGGTATCGGCGACTTCAGCGACGAGGCACAACTGATTGACGACGCCATCAGCGAAAACGCGTCACTGTCCGTGCGCGACGGCGGGATTATCAACGGCGGCTACAATGAGGAACTCGACGAACTTCGCCGAATTTCCGCCGACAGCCGAAGTTTTCTGCAGGAATTTGAGGAGCGTGAAAAAATGCGGACGGGCATTCGTGCGCTCAAAGTCGGCTACAATCGCGTGTTCGGCTACTACATTGAAGTTCGGCACAGCGGCGCGAGCAAAATTCCCGACAACTACATTCGCCGACAAACTTTGACGAACGCCGAAAGATACGTTACGCCCGAATTGAAAGAGTTCGAGACAAAAATTCTCGGCGCGCAAGAAAAAATCGTCAATCTTGAATATCATCTGTTTTGCGAAGTGCGCGACCGAATCAAGACGAAGTTGCCGCAAATTCAGGACACCGCCAAACGAATCGCCCTGCTTGACGTTATCGCGAGTTTCGCCGAAGTTGCGCAGGTCAACAACTACACGCGCCCCGAATTGAACATTGACGACGTTATCGAAATTCGCGACGGGCGGCA
>CAMUZL010000227.1 GCA_947165185.1 uncultured Selenomonadales bacterium | reverse complement strand
TTTGCCCGCGTTCATGACGGCAACTTTTTTCGCCAAACGAAAGACTTCGCCGCCGTCGTGCGAAACCAAAATTGCCGCACCGTAAAATTTGAAAACTTCCGCAAGCTCCAGTTCCAGCCGTCGACGCAAAAAATTATCCAACGCGCTCAACGGTTCGTCCAGCAACAGAAATTCCGCGTGCGACGACAAAATTCTTGCGAAGGCGACGCGCTGAGCCTGTCCGCCCGAAAGTTTGTCGGGATAAACTTTTTCCAGCCCGTCAAGATTGAAACGCGCCAAATTTTCACGGAGCCGCGAAATTTTTTCATCGGGCGTACCGTGTGCCGCGAACAAAATATTTTCCGCAACGGTCATGTTCGGGAACAGCGCATAATTTTGGAACAGATAACCCGCGCGGCGAAGTTGCGGCGGCAAATTAATTTTTTGTTCGCTGTCGTAAAGCGTGCGCCCGTTCAGGACGATTCGCCCTTCTTCGGGAGTTTCGATGCCCGCGATACATTTGAGAGTCATTGACTTGCCGCAACCGCTCGCGCCGAACAACGCAAAAACTTCGTCGCAAACGCTAAATTCAACGTCAAGCGTAAAGTCGCGCAATTTTTTTTTCACTCGAACTTCAAGCTTCATTCAACGACCTTGAAACCGAATTTCTCGAAAACTTTTTTGGCGGCGTCGCCCGAAGTGAACGCCAAGAATTTTTTCGCGTCGTCGGGACGTTTGGAAGCTTTGATGACTGCGGCGGGATAAATCACGGGCTTGTGACTGTCGGCGGGCGCAATCGCGGCAACTTTGACTTTGTCGGAAACTGCCGCGTCAGTCGCGTAAACGACACCGCAATCAACTTCGCCGGTCTCGACCCACGCCAAAACTTGCCGCACGTCCGAGCCGTAAACAGCTTTGGACTTCACCGCGTCAAGAATTCCGAGCGAGTTAAAAATTTCTTCGCTGTACTGCCCGACGGGAACGCCTTTCGGTTCGCCGAGAGCAATTTTGCCGACTTCGTCGCCCGCAACTTCCGTGAAGTTCGTCAAATTTTTTCCGCCGTCTTTCGGGACGATTAAAACAACTTCATTGAGCAAAAGATTTTTGCGCGTGCCGTCAAGGAGTTCGCCTTTTTCTTCAAGCGCGTTCATTTGTTTCTGCGCGGCGGAGTAAAATAAATCCGTTTCGCCGCCGTTTTCAATCGCTTGCTGAAGTGCGCCGCTCGATCCGAAGTTGAAAACAATTTTAACGTCGGGATTGTCTTTGTTGTAGAGCGCGGCAAGTTCGTTCATTGCGTCAGTCAAACTCGCCGCCGCCGCAACGTGCAATTCGACGGGCTCGGATTTTTTTTCGGGCGCGTTACCGGAATCGCCGCCCCGGGAGCCGCCGCAACCGGTCAGCAAAAGTACCGCCGTCGCCAACATCGCAAAAAATTTTTTCATGATAAAACCTCCTCAAAAAAAGTCAAAGACTGCCCTTCGCATGTTTGCAAAGGACAGCCCGAAATTTCCACACCAAAAAAAACTTGCGCACTGTGGACATCTCCTTTTCAAACATGGAAGGCGACGCAGTTTCCCGCATCACCCCGGCTGAACGTCATGGCAAAAGCTTTAGACGTTTTCGCTCGGAGAATTTCAATAAAGTTTAGCATTACATTCGGAGCCGCGCAGTGATTAACGTCACCTTGCCAAAACTTTTCGGTAATGCTACAATCGCCGCATGGAAACTTTAATCAACGGTCAATTTTTCGAGTGGGACGACGAAAAAGCCGCATTGAATTGGCAAAAGCACCATGTGGCTTTCGAGGATGCAATTTTGGTTTTTGAGGATGAAAATCGTGTTGAAGATTATGACGAATTACATTCCGACGAGGAGGACAGATGGCAAGTTATCGGCATGGTGAATGAAATTTTGTTCGTCATTTACACTGAACGCGGCGAACGCTTGAGAATTATTTCGGCACGCGAAGCGAATTCACGAGAACGGAGGCGATATTATGGCAACGGTAACTTATTTCCTGCCTAAAGGCGCGAAGCCAACACAGGAGCAACTTGATAGATTGGCGGAGTTAAAAAACAGAACGGAAGAAGACATCGTTTACGACGAAGATTGTCCGCCAATGACGGAACAGCAACTTGAAGAGCTTGATTATCTCATGCGCAAATACAACACCCGCCGAATCACCAAAGAAATCAAGATGAAAGAATTCCCCGAACGTTTCCAAAAACGCACCGTCAGCTGACGAAAAATATTTTCCGCCTTCGGGCTATTTTTTTTTGTGCGTGATTTGTTTTCGCCTGATTATGTCGGAAACGTCATACAGAGAAATGAACGCCGTCTTGTCGATTTCGTAGACAATTTTTTTCAGCTTGTTGATTTGGAAATGGTTGACGATGAAGTAAATGATTTGTTTTTCTTCTTTCGAGTAGCCGCCGATAGCGTTGACGATTGTGCCGCTTGCGTGAAAATTTTCGCCGAGCGCGTCAGAAATTTCCTCCGCCTTCGTGGTGACAATCATTGCGCCTTTCGAGCGGTCGAGACCTTCGACGACGAAATCGACGGTGTTCGAGCCGATATAATAAGTCACAATCGAATAGAGCGGCAAAATCCAATTCCCGACGACAAGTCCGCAGATGATATACAAAATCGTGTCGAAAATCATGACGAACGAGCCGAGCGACAATCCGAGACCTTTGGCGAAGATGACCGACAAAACGTCAATGCCGTCAATCGCGCCGCCGAATCGAATCGTCAAGCCGCTACCCATGCCGGAAATTACGCCGCCGAAAATCACGCACAACAATAAATCCGAGCCGGCAAGCGGTGATTCGGGAATTGTGTCGAGCGGGAAAATGTCCGTCAAAATTCCCGACGCCACCGAGTAAATGAAGACCGCGTAAATTGAATAGACCGTGAACGCGACGCCTTGTTTCTTCAGCCCGAACATAAAAATCGGCACGTTGAACAGCACCAGAAAAAGCGACAGCGTGTAAGTTTCCGGCGTCAGTTGGTTGAGCAACATTGACACGCCCGAAACGCCGCTGTCGTACAAACTCACGGGGTACAGGAACAGCATGACGCCGCACGCGTTCACGACGCCCGCAATCGTCAGCAAGACAAAATTTTTCCAGTGTAAATCTTTCATACTGCGAATCAATCTGAATTTTAAATTCAAGCCGAATCACCTCCGTTGAGCAAGCTTTTAGCTTTTAGCCGAGTGCGAGTTTCAATCCTAAAAGCTAAAAGCTCATCCGTTAATTTTTTCTTCAAGACGTTTGCGCAGATTTTCTTTGAAGTCAGCCGCGCCCGTTTGAAATTTCACTTCGACGCAGATGACGTAAATCGGAATGCCCCAATCTTTTTTGGCGACATCGTCGGGAATTTTGACGGCGTCTTTTTCGGTGACGACAATCATTTCCGCGCCGAACGAATCAGCCTGCCGCAGAATGTCCGTCATTTCGGCGGGCGTGTATTCGTGGTGATCGGGATAGCGAAGACTCGAAATAATTTCCGCGCCCAAGTCGCGAAGTGTGCGCTCAAACGACGCGGGATTTCCAATCGCCGAAACCGCCATAACTTTTCGTCCGGAAATTTTGTCGACGCTCACGCCTTCGCCCGCCAAATTAACCGTCCAATCGGCAAGCGGAATCAGGCAACGCGGGCTGTGAATGCTCTCGACAATCTGCGCGGAAGGATTATATTTTCGCACGGTCTCACGAATTAATTCGCGTGAACCTTCGCGAGCCTGG
>CAMUZL010000226.1 GCA_947165185.1 uncultured Selenomonadales bacterium | reverse complement strand
AGCGGCGGCCGAATTCACACCAGCGCGGTCACCGTCGCCGTCATGCCCGAAGCCGCCGAAGTCGACGTTGTCATCAATCCGAACGATTTGCGAATCGACACTTACTGCGCGAGCGGCGCCGGCGGGCAATACGTCAACCGAACGGAAACGGCAATCCGAATTACTCACCTGCCGACGGGAATTGTCGTGCAATGTCAGGACGAAAAATCTCAGCTCAAAAATAAAGAAAAAGCCATGCGCGTCCTTCGTGCCCGCGTGAAAGATTTGGCTGTCCGCGAACAGACCGACGCCATTGCCGCCGACAGAAAATCGCAAGTCGGCTCAGGCGACAGGAGCGAACGAATCCGCACGTACAACTTTCCGCAAGGACGCGTAACCGATCACCGAATCGGCTTGACGCTTTACAAACTCGACGCGATTTTGAATGGCGAACTTGACGAAATCATTAACGCGCTGATAACCGCCGACCGTGCAAAAAAATTATCCGAGCAAAAATAAAATCCCCGCAGTCTTCCGACCGTCGGGGACTTTTTTGAAATTATTCAGCGCGGAATTTTATTTTGCGGGTTGTTCGCCACTCTGCGCTTTGAGTTGCTTAATCTCTTTGTCGTATTTGACCAGCCGCTTGCGATAAGAATGAATTGCACCGTAAAGATAGGCGAAAAACGGCACGAATTCTCCGCAATATTTTTTCAGCTCCTTGCGGACAAGCGCGTCGAGTTGCGAAGTCGTGTACTTTTCGTAAAATCGCTGAGTCCAAATCAAATGTTGCTGAATGATATAATCAATCGGCAGTTGGCGCAGTTTCGGATTCTTGACGAACAGTTCAAAGCCGCTCATGAAATCATCCAAAACTTTTGAGCCTTCAATCATCAAATGTGTCAGCACGTGCAATGATTCTTCGACGGAAACCATTTTGCGCGTAATCGAATTCGGGTTGTGTCGGTAAATGTAAATGATGTTCGGCACGCGGACAATTCGCGGCGCACAGCACAGGACGCGGAAATAAAAAATTATGTCCTCGCTCGTCATCAACTTGTCGAAGCGAATATTTTTTTCCATGAGCAAATCGCGGCGATAAAGTTTATTGTGCACCCAGCCGAAAAATCTGCCTTTGTAAAACATTTGCACGCGTTGGGCAAGGTTGTCGGTCTCAAGCATCGGTTCTTTGCAAAAGCCGCCAAGTTCCTTGCTGAACGTCGTAAATTTCGTTTCGGGCGTCACGTCAATCGTTTCGTTTTCGGGAAAATAAACCTGCTCGGTGTGGACAACGTCAGCTTGAAATTTTTCCGCGACGGCAACAAGTTCGGCAAGCGCGGTTTTCGTGTACATGTCGTCCGAATCGAGGAACGAAATATATTTCCCGCGGCTCACGCGCAAGCCGGTATTTCGCGGCTCCGAAGCCCCGCCGGAATTTTTCGCAAGCCGAACGATTTTGATTCGGTTATCTTTCTGCGCCATCTCCGCGACGATTTTAACCGTGTCGTCCGTCGAACAATCGTCAACGCAAATCAGCTCAAATTGTCCGAAAGTTTGATTGAGCACGCTCTGCACGCACGAACGGATATATCGGGAAGAATTATACATCGGCAAAATGACGCTCACGGCGGGCAGGCGCGGCACTTGCCGGACTTGTTGCGCCTGCGTCGAAACGGCCGGTTGCTCATTCGATTTCTTATGTGCTTTTTTAAATTTTGACATTAATCGACTCTCCATGTTGAAAAATTTTTGCGCGGAAACTATACCACACGCCCCGCGAAGTTGCAAAAAATTTTTGTCGGCGAACAGTTGGCGAACATTCGACGGGTGTTCCTGAAACGAAAATGAAATTAAAAATGTTCCGAATATTTATTGACAGTGAAAAATTTTTGGTGTAACATTACGCGTAGATTAAAGAATCACTTTCAAGAGTTTTTCAAAGTATAGGGAGGTATTTTTAAATGGCTGTTAAAGTTGCTATCAATGGTTTCGGTCGTATCGGTCGCCTCGCTTTCCGTCAGATGTTCGACGCTGAGGGCTACGAAGTTGTCGCTATCAACGATCTCACCAGCCCGAAAATGCTCGCGCACCTTTTGAAGTACGACACCGCGCAGGGCGGTTTCTGCGGCAAGATCGGCGAAGGCAAACACACGGTTGAAGCAAAAGAAAACTCCATCGTTGTCGACGGCAAAGAGATCATCATCTACGCCATCAAAGACGCGAAAGAAATCCCCTGGGGCAAACACGAAGTTGACGTCGTCCTCGAATGCACGGGCTTCTACACCAGCAAAGAAAAAGCCTCGGCACACTTGGAAGCGGGCGCGAAGAAAGTCGTTATCTCGGCTCCTGCCGGCAATGACCTCCCGACAATCGTTTACAACGTCAACCACAAGACTCTTACTCCGGACGTGAAAGTTCTTTCGGCGGCGTCCTGCACGACGAACTGCTTGGCACCGATGACGCAGGCTCTGCACAAACTCGCTCCGATTCAGAGCGGCATCATGGCGACGATTCACGCTTACACCGGCGACCAAATGATCCTTGACGGCCCGCAACGCAAAGGCGACCTCCGTCGCTCGCGTGCAGGCGCATGCAACATTGTCCCGAACAGCACGGGCGCAGCAAAAGCTATCGGTTTGGTTATTCCCGAACTGAAAGGCAAACTCATCGGCGCGGCACAGCGCGTCCCGACCCCGACCGGCTCGACCACACTCCTTTTCGCGGTTGTCAAAGGCGAAGTCACCAAAGAGCAAATCAATGACGCCATGAAAGCGGCGGCAAACGAATCCTTCGGCTACAACGACGAAGAAATCGTCTCCAGCGACATCATCGGCATGAGATTCGGTTCGCTCTTCGATGCGACTCAGACCATGGTCAGCCCCATTGGCGACGGCAACACCCTCGTTCAAGTCGTTTCCTGGTACGACAACGAAAACAGCTACACCAGCCAAATGGTTCGCACCATTAAGTACTTTGCGGAATTGAAGTAATTTAATTCGGCAAAGCGCGTCGCGGAAGTTGAAAAATTTCTCGCGGCAACAAAACAAGTTTGACCTTTGTGACGGCTCGGCTCTTCGTCATTGTTGAGCCGAGTCGTTAGTCATTTTCAAGCAAATTTTTTGGGGAGGTTTTCTGATGAACAAGAAAAACATTCGCGACATCAATCTGAAAGGCAAAAAGGTTTTCCTTCGTGTCGACTACAACGTTCCCATGGACGAAAACCAGAACATCACCAACACCAAACGCATTGACGCGACGATCCCGACGCTCAACTATCTGCTCGAACAGGGCGCGGCAATCATTATCGGCTGTCACCTCGGACGCCCGACCGAAGCTCGCGAACCGAAATTCTCCACGAAACCCATCGCGAAGAAACTCGCTGAAATTATCGGCAAACCCGTCAAATGGGCGGAAGACTGCATCGGCGAACCTGCGGAAAAAGCCGCTGCCGAACTTCAACCCGGCGAAATTCTTTTGCTTGAGAACCTTCGTTACCACAAAGAAGAAAAGAAAAACAATCCCAAATTCGCGAAACAACTCGCCTCGCTCGCGGACATCGCCGTCAATGACGCGTTCGGTATGGCTCACCGCGCACACGCCTCGAACGTCGGCATCACTCATTTCCTCGAAACGGCGTCCGGCTTCCTTATGGAAAAAGAAATCAACTACATCGGCAAAACTTTGCAGGCTCCGCAACGTCCGTTCGTCGGCATTATCGGCGGCGCGAAAGTTTCCGACAAAATCGGCGTCATCAGCAACATGATTGACAAAGTCGACACGATTATTATCGGCG
>CAMUZL010000225.1 GCA_947165185.1 uncultured Selenomonadales bacterium | reverse complement strand
TCGAACAACCAAATTACAAGTTGAAAACTTTTTTGATTCTGTGCCCGACGGCCGACGATGTTCGCCTTGCCGATATTCCCGACAATTTCGGCACGTGGGTAATTTTGCCGAAAGATAAAATCGCCGCGCTTGGTTTGACGAACGACGAAATTATATCGCGCACCGTGAATATGGCGACAAGCATTGCTCCGTGCGCGAAAAAACGCCCCAACCTGAGAGGCGATAAAAAAGTCGGCTACCTTTTCGGTCGGGATCTTGTCGATGTCGCAACGGTGACAGGCAACGGCGGCAAAGCGTGTATCGGCTTCGGCGAAAGTCTTGACGCGGAAAACAATTCACTTCAAGCCGTGCAAAATGCGTTGAAGTCGCCGCTGTTTATCGAAGACATTCGGCACGCCAAAAAAATTTTGCTTGTCTTCGTCGAGCGATATGAATTTATCAACGGGCGGGAGATAAACGAAACGGCACAGTTTTTGTGGGAACTTTCCAACGCTGACCCCGAAGATGCCTTTGCGATTTTGCGGCAAGCAGATGTTTACGAAACCGCCGCTGACGGCGTGACGGCTTTTGTACTCGCAACAAATTTTGACGATTGAAGTCACCGCCAATCAACAGGAGCGACACGTTTTCCGTCGCTCTTTTTTGTTCGGCTGAACACATTACGCGAAGGAGATTTTGTAATGCGAAGTAATTCTTGCCCGATTGTCGACGCGATGAAAAAATATTCGGCGGATAAAGTTTTGCCGTTCCACACGCCCGGGCACAAGCACGGACGCGGCGCACATGAATTTTTGCGCGAACTTTTAACGCCCGAAGGTTTTCGGCAAGAAGTTTCGCTCATGGACGAACTGGACGACCTGCACGCGCCGCACGGTTGCATTCGGGACGCGCAGATTTTGGCGGCTCAACTTTGGCACGCGGACGAGACAATTTTTTTCGTCAACGGGACGACTTCCGCAATTCAAGCAATGATTTTCGGGACGCTCAGCCCGAACGATTTAATTTTCGTGCCGCGCAATGCCCATCGCTCCGTAATTTCGGGATTGATTTTGTCGGGTGCGACGCCGATATTTTTGCCCGTGGAATTCGACGCCGAATTTAATTTGCCGCTCAACGTCACCACCGAAACCGTCACGCGGGCGATAAAAAAATTTCCTCAGGCAAAAGCGTTGTTGCTCGTGTCGCCGAATTATTACGGCGTGGCGGCGGACGTGCGAAAAATTTCCGAACTCGTTCACGCGGCGGGAATGCTTTTGCTCGTCGACGAAGCTCACGGCGCACATTTGCAATTCAGCGACGAACTTCCGACCTCGGCAATCGACGCGGGCGCGGATTTGGCGGCGCAGTCCACGCACAAAATTTTAGGCTCGTTGACGCAAACTTCAATGTTGCACATGCGAAAAAATTTTTCCGCGCAGGTCAAGCGGGCGGCAAGTTTGTTGCAGACGACCAGCCCGAATCAAATTTTGTTGGCGTCGTTGGACGTGGCGCGGTTGCAAATGGAAGTTGACGGGCGCGAACTGATTCAAGCGGCGGTTGAGCTGTCGAAAAATCTGCGCGGGCGATTGAAACGAATCGGGCTGAAAATTTTCACGCCGAAAAATTTTTCCTTCGACGCGACGAAAGTCACCGTCAACGTTTCGTCACTCGGCTTGACGGGTTTGGCAGCGGAAAAAATTTTACGTCACGAAATGAAAATCCAATGCGAACTTTCGGACGCGGCGAACGTTTTATTTTTGCTCACCTTCGCGGACAGTGACGAAACAATTTCAAAACTCGTCGACGCGCTGAAACTTTTGCCGCACCGCGAACCGATAAAAATTCCGTCGCCGAATTTGCCGCGTGAAATTTCCCGTGCAAAACTTTCGCCGAGAGAAACTTTTTACGCGCCGACAATTTCCGTTGAGCTGAAAAATTCCGTCGGGAAAATCTGCGCGGAAGAAGTGACATTTTATCCGCCGGGGATTCCGCTGTTGATGCCGGGCGAAGAAATTTCCGCCCGGGTCGTCGAACTGATTGAGCGCGAAAAAATTTCCGGCGGAAAAGTTTTGGGCGTCGAAGATTCAAGTTTGTCAACGATAAAAATTGTTCGCTGAAAAATTCCGTGATATAATGCCGAAAACTTTTTGAAGGAACGACGTTACATGAACGATAAATACGGCTCGACGAAACTTGTGGCAATTTGCGTCGGCGCAATAATTTTTAACCTCGTTGTCTCGAATATCGTCCAAACCTTCGGCTCGCCGCTGTATCTGGACACGGGCGGCACGATTTTTATTGCGGCACTCGGCGGCTACGCCCCGGGAATAACCGTCGGTTTTTTGACGAACGTAATCGCGTCGATTATCACCAACACAATGAAACTTTTTGAAAACGACGCAGGAACGATGACTAGTCTGGACTTCACAAGCGTTTATTACAGCGTGGTGAATATTCTCGTCGCAAGCATCACGACGTTTCTGGCTCAACGCGGCTACTACGCAAAACTGAAAAAAGCTCTTTTGACGATTCCCGCGACGGTTTTGCTGACGACGTTCACCAACATGGTAGTCGGATTTATTTTGGGTTTGACGGAAGAACATTTATTCTTGAGCGAACTGGAAACGAATTTCGCGCCGAATTTTATTTTGGAAACGTGCGATAAAGGTTTAATGATTGTCGCGGCGTTTTTCGCGCTGAAACTCGTCCCGTCACATATCAAAACAAGTTTTCGTTCGTTCGGCAGGCGGCAGGCTCTTTTGCCGAAAAAAACATTCACCGAAGTTCGCAAAAGTATTTTCCGGCTGTCGTCCATGCGCACGAAAATGATGTTCACGTTGATGACGTTGATATTTTCCATTGCTTTTTTTGTGTCGCTGGTCAGCTACATGATTTATCGCGATTCGGCGGTTAAAGAACGCGTGCGAATTGCCGACGGGATACTGTCAATGGTCGTCAACGAAATAAATCCCAATCTCGTGGACGATTATATCGAACACGGGCGGGCGGCCAAAGGTTACAACGACGTTGAAAGAAATCTTTATCGCATTCGCGCCAGCAACTCCGACATAAAATTTCTTTACGTCTACAAAATCGAGCCGGACGGTTGCCGCGTCGTTTTCGACTTGGAAACTTCCGACGTGCCCGCCAGCGCGCCCGGTGAAGTTGTGGCGTTCGACGAAGGCTTTAAAAAATATCTGCCCGATTTGTTTGCGGGCAAACCCGTGCCGCCGATAATCACCGACGACACTTACGGGCACTTGTTGACGATTTACAAGCCCGTTTACAATCACAACGGGAAATGCGTCTGCTATGCGGCGATTGATTTTTCAATGGGCGTGATTAATGAATACGGCAAAAGTTTCGTCGCGCAAATAATTGCGTTGCTTGCGGGTGCGTTCATTTTTATTTTCGTCTGCGGTATCGCGTTTATCGAAAGCAATATTATCTTGCCGATTAATACAATGGCTTGGTGCACGGAAAATTTTTCCTACAAAGACGAATGGGCGCGCATGGATAACGTTCGCTCACTCCGCAGTTTGGAAATTCAAACGGGCGACGAAATTGAGCATTTGTATACGGCATTGATTACATCGGCGGAAACGGAAATGCGCGCTTCCTTCGACTTGCGCAAGGCCGAAGTTAAAGTCGCCGTCATGGATGAGTTGGCGCACACGGATTCGCTGACGAACATAAAAAATAAAACCGCGTACACTGAGCTGACAGAAAAAATCGACGGCCAAATTGCCGCCGGTACCGCGAAATTCTGTATCGTGATGATTGACGTAAATTATCTCAAGCGCGTCA
>CAMUZL010000224.1 GCA_947165185.1 uncultured Selenomonadales bacterium | reverse complement strand
ATGTTTTGCTGGTCAACATGCCGAGCCAATTTAATTCCGAGACGACGAAAAATTTGAGCGAACAACTTGCCAAAAATTTGGGCTGTAAATATTGCGTCGTGCCGATTCAAGACGCCGTTGATTTAACCGTCAAACAAATTGAGTCGGCGGGCTTTGAAGTTTCAAATTTCGTCCGCGAAAACATTCAGGCACGCGACCGAGGCTCAAGAATTCTGGCGGCTATTGCGGCGGCAATCGGCGGCGGCTTCACCTGCAACGCGAACAAGGCCGAATCGTCCGTCGGTTATGCCACACTTTACGGAGATTCTGCCGGCTTTTTGAGCGCGTTGGCGGATTTGTGGAAGTTCCAAGTTTACGAACTTGCCCGTTACCTCAACGACGAAATTTACGGGCGCGAAGTCATTCCGCAGGGAATTATTGATTTGGTGCCGAGTGCCGAGCTGTCGACCGCGCAAAACGTCGACGAAGGCAAAGGTGACCCGCTCAAGTATCCGTATCACGATTATTTGTTCCGCGCTTTCGTCGAACAGAATTTGCGTCCCGAAGACATTTTGAAACTTTACGACGCGGGCAAACTCGAAAAAACAATCGGTTGCGAAGTTGGTCTCGTCAAAAAATATTTCCCGACGGCAAAAGATTTCATTGAAGATTTGGAGCGTTGGTGGAAACAGTTCACGGGCATGGGCGTCGCCAAACGAATTCAATCGCCGCCGATTTTGGCAGTGACGCGTTGTCCGTACGGTTCGCGCCTCGAATCGCAAAACGGCCGTCACGTCACGCAAGCTTATCGGGCTTTGCGCGACAACTTGATTGAAAAATAAAAACCATCGCCAATATTTCGGCCGACACGGATGTCGGCCGCGTCCGCGCATTTCGCGTGATGCGAAATTAGCGGACTGTTTTCTTTTGGTTACTTTTCTTTTGCGCCAAAAGAAAAGTAACGTTCAAAAACTCAAATTTACAAACAAGCCAACTCGAAGTGATAACGCCCAACTATCAAAACTTCGTCCCAAACGTGTTGAAAATTTTTAGAAAATATCTTGCAAACTGCGCCCAAAATGATATAATGCCTCACAACGAAATGTTAATTCAGTTTTAACGCAAGGGGGATTTTGTAATGGCAAAAATCGAGAAAATCATCGGTCGTGAAATCGTTGACTCCCGCGGCAATCCGACGGTCGAAGCTGACGTTATCGTCGACGGCGGCAAACGCGGCAAAATTGTCGGTCGTGCGGCTGTTCCTTCGGGCGCGTCCACCGGCGAAAACGAAGCTCTCGAACTGCGCGACGGCGACAAAAATCGTTACATGGGCAAAGGCGTTCTCAAAGCTGTTGACAACCTCAACAATATCATCGCTCCGGCTCTCCAAGGCGACTGTGTCCTCGATCAACGCGCACTCGACTATAAAATGATTGAACTCGACGGCACGCCCACCAAGAGCAAACTCGGCGCAAATGCGGTTCTTGCAGTTTCGCTCGCCGCCGCCAAAGCCGGTGCTCAGGTTGTCGGTCTGCCGCTGTATCGCTATATCGGCGGTTGCAACACCTACAAGATGCCTGTCCCGATGATGAACATCATCAACGGCGGCGCGCATTCCGACGCTCCGATTGCTTTCCAAGAATTCATGATTCGTCCCGTCGGCGCACCCAGCATTCGTGAAGCTATCCGCATGGGCGCAGAAGTTTTCCACAACCTCGCCAAAATCCTCAAAGGTCGCGGACTTTCCACGGCTGTCGGTGACGAAGGCGGCTTTGCTCCCAAACTCGACGGCACGGAAGATGCGCTCAACGTCATCATGCAGGCGATTGAAGCTGCCGGCTATAAACCTGGCGACGACGTGAAAATCGCCATGGACTGCGCGGCATCCGAATTCGCTGTTGTCGAAGACGGCAAATACTACTACGACTACAAACAGCTCAACGGCAAACACCCGATTTTGAAAGACCCGAACGGCAAGAAACTCAGCGTTGACGAACAAATCGACTTCCTCGAAGAACTCATCACGAAATACCCGATTGACTCGATTGAAGACGGTTTGGCAGAAAACGACTGGGACGGCTGGGTTGCTCTCACGAAGAAAATCGGCGACCGTTGCCAGCTCGTCGGCGACGACCTGTTCGTCACCAATACCAAATTCCTGCAAAAGGGCATCCAACTCGGCGCGGGCAACTCGATTCTTATCAAAGTCAATCAGATCGGCTCGCTCACCGAAACTCTCGAAGCAATCGAAATGGCTCACCGCCACAACTACACGACCGTTACTTCGCACCGCTCCGGCGAGACCGAAGACGCGACAATCGCAGACATCGCGGTTGCAACGAACAGCGGCCAAATCAAGACCGGTTCGCTCAGCCGCACCGACCGCATGGCGAAATACAACCAGCTCATCCGCATTGAGGAAGAACTCGGCAAATCCGCCGTTTACGAACGCAAACCGCTCCTTAACCGCACTGTCGGCGACGTTTGGAAAGCATAAGCATTCGGCGAAAGTTTTTTTGAACTGAACACAATCGGCACCGTTTCCAATTTCGGAGGCGGTGCTTTTTTCAATGCGTAATGAGGAATGCGTAATGCGTAATGCGTAATGCGTAATGAAAATTCGATGCGTAATGATTTTGATTGATAAATCCCCGCGTGGGGCTTATTTTTTTTGCGTTGACGGAATAAAATCTGCGCGGACAAAAAATTTTTCGGAGGTTTGACGTGAAGAAATATTTTTTTGCGCGAATCGTTCAGCTCGTGCCGATTTTGTTCGGGATAACTTTTTTGACGTTCGCAATGATGCAATTCGCCGCAGATGACGCCGTCGATAAAATTTTTGAGCAAAATTCCGTTTCGGAAGAAATTAAAGCCGCAAAACGTGCCGAACTCGGACTTGATAAGCCGTTCGCGATTCAATATTTAAATTGGCTCGGCGGAATTCTGACGGGCGACCTCGGACGCTCATACATCAGCGGAAATTTCGTTTTCGACACGTTTGCCGAAAAATTGCCCGCGACGATTGAATTAATGCTCGTTTCGCTCGCGCTGACGATTATTGTCGCCACGCCGCTCGGAATTTTGTCCGCCGTCAATCAAAATCGCCCGCTCGATTGGATAATTCGCGGCTTGACGTTCGTCGGAAATTCTCTGCCGAATTTTTTCGTCGGACTGCTTTTGATTTACTTCCTCGCGCTGAAATTAAATTTACTCCCGATAATCGGTCAAAGCGTCGTAATGCCCGCGCTCACGCTGACAATCGCAATGGCGGCGAAATATACGCGGCAAATTCGCGCCGTCGTCCTCGAAGAACTCGAAAAACCTTACGTCACGGGGGCACGGGCTCGCGGCGTCGACGAATTCACGATTTTAACGCGAAGTGTCCTGCGCTCAACGTTAATTATGATTATCACGCTGCTTGCGCTGTCGACCGGCTCACTTTTGGGCGGCACGGCGATTGTCGAAACAATTTTCATGTGGGACGGCGTCGGAAAAATGGCTGTCGACGCAATTTTGATGCGCGATTACCCGATGATTCAAGCTTACGTCGTGTGGATGGCGATAATTTATGTTTTCGTGAATCTCGCGGCGGATTTGCTTTATCATTGGCTCGATCCGCGTGTTCGTTACGGTGAATTGTCATGAAAAAATTATTTCCTTACGTGACGGCGGCGGGAATTTTAATTTTCGTGGCGGTCTTCGCGAATTTTTTGACGCCGTTCGACCCGTATGAACAAAATTTATCCAACGCGCTCACTCCGCCGAATTCGCAAAACATTTTGGGCACGGACAGATACGGGCGCGACGTTTTA
>CAMUZL010000223.1 GCA_947165185.1 uncultured Selenomonadales bacterium | reverse complement strand
ATCCCGTCGAATACGTCGATTTCAATTACACTGCGCCGTTTATCAAACTTGCTCAGTAAAAAATTTACCGAAAAAAATCCCGTGACGTTGCATCCGGTTTTGTTACAGTTTCGCAAATTCAAATGTTGTCGACAAGTCGCAACGTTTATCGCAATGAAAAAAATCCCGCCGAGGTTATCGACGGGAAATTTTTTTGTCCGTATGAAATTTTATCCTTCGGCGCGGGGAATCAAGTCCGAAGCTTTGAGTTTGCCTTCCTTTTTGCGTTGAGCGAATTCCGCCGTCGCGGTGAACAGCGCGTCACTCGACGAATTCAGCGCGGTTTCGCACGAGTCTTGCAACACGCCGATAATAAATCCGACGCCGACAACTTGCATGGCAATATCGTTGTCGATACCGAAACTTGCGCACGCAACGGGAATCAGCAAAAGCGAGCCGCCCGCAACGCCCGACGCTCCGCACGCGCCGACGGTTGAAATTATGCACAGCAGAAGCGCAGTCGGCAAGTCAACCGAAATTCCCAACGTGTGCGCCGCCGCCAAACTCAAAACCGCAATCGTTATCGCCGCGCCCGCCATGTTAATTGTCGCGCCGAGCGGAATGGAAATCGAATATAAATCTTCGTTCAAGCCCAAACGTTTGCACAGGCTCATATTGACGGGGATATTCGCCGCACTCGAACGCGTGAAGAATGCGTAAATGCCGCTTTCCCTGAGCGTCGCCAAAACGAGCGGATACGGATTCATTCCGAGTTTCAAAAAAACAATTATCGGATTCATAATCAACGCCACGGAGAAGAACGCGCCCAAAAGTACCGCAAGCAGTTGCGCGTAGCCCAAAAGCGCATCAACGCCGCTGGTTGCAATCGCGTCCGCAACGAGACCCATGATGCCGAACGGCGCGAAACGAATTACCCACTGCACGACTTTTGTCACGGCCTTTGCCAAGTCGCCCAAAACTTCGTGGAGTTCGTCGCCCGCATTTCGGAACGCAAGACCCATAATCACGCCCCAAGCAAGAATTCCGATATAATTTGCCGTCGTCAGCGCGTGAATCGGATTGTCGACGACGTTCATGATGACGTTTTGCAAAACTTCAATGATGCCGCCGGGCGGAGTGATTGTCGTGTCCGCGCCGATTTGCAATTTCAACGTCGTTGGAAATAAAAACGAAGCCGTAACCGCAACCAGTGACGCCAGAAAAGTTCCGATGACGTAAAGCTGAATTATCGGCTTCATTGTCGAATTTGATTCGGAGCGTTGGCTCATTGCGTTCATGACCAAAACGAAAACCAAAATCGGCGCGACGCCCTTCAATGCGTTGACGAAAAGTTTTCCGAAAACCGCAATGAACGGCACGACCGCCGGCACGAACAGAGCAAAAATAATTCCGACAACCAAACCCACGGCGATTAATTTTATCAGCGCGGTTTCGCCGTAGACTTTTGTAACTTTGGATAACAAAGTAGACCCGTTACTGAGAACTTATAAAAAGTTATAAACCTTTATGTCCCATTCCTGCTTCAACGCGTCCGCTTCCACCGCCGTTACCGACAGGCTCATCACGTTTGGTATAACGCTCCACAGGCTTAAATTCCCCGCTAACGAACGGGTACACATGCAGGTTTCCGTGAAAGTGGAACTTCCTACATTTTCGCTTTACTGCGCTCGGGGTTTTACGACAACAACGAGCACGAGTTGCCAACCGCATACCCCAACTTTTCAAAGAACTTTTGGGAGTATACCGTGTGGAGCAGGTGTGGTCAACATAAAAATTTTCAGTAACGGTGCTCACCTCCTTATAAATTTTATGAGACTTTAGAGGCTTTTTATAACTTTTCTTTAGCTGTTGAAAGCCTCCTCAAGTGGAAATGAAAAATATCCATAGCATTATACAACCGAATCAATGAAAGTGCAAAATTTTTTGTCAGCGCGTTTGAATATTTGAATGTTACTTTTCTTTGGCGGCAAAGATCCGATTTAAAAGCGGGGGAAAAGTTTGGATAGCCGATTCGCTTTTTAAACGAAAACACCAAAACAAATTGGATGCAACACCTCAGGCTTGCCGGCGCGCCTTCGCCGTTGCCGTCTGCGAGGCCTCTTTTGTTTTCGTGGCGTGGTGTTCACGCAAAAAAATCCCTCGACGCTTTGTCGGGGGAAATTTTTTTGCCGTGATGAAATTATTTGCGTTTGGCGTCGTCGAAAGCTTTTCGGACTTCGGCGCGTTGCTCATCGATCTCGGCGTATTTTCCAATCGTGTCGGCGGTACTTTCAAGCGCAAGATTATCTGCCCGCTTGAATTCTTTCAGCGCGGTACTGATTTCAAAACGAAATTCGCCGTTCAATGAAGAATTGTCAAGCAACGCCGTCAAAAATGCAACTCGGTCGTCCTCCATCTTTTGGAGCAATTCCTGATTGTTGTCGCTGTCCGTGTTGTCGTCGTAAGCTTGTTTTGAATTTTTGTACGCCGCCAACAAATTTTTGTTGTCATCGGTCAAAACGGAGCCGAAATCTTTTTCGACACGCTCAACCAGCGCGTCAAGTTTTTCGCCCGCTTTGTAACTTTCAATGCCGCCGTGAACGATGTCTTTCATAACCTTGAACGTGTCGGAAATTTCATCAAAAAATCCCATGTTGAAAACCTCCTTCAGCGCGATTCTACACGAAAATTTTTCGCCGCGCAAATTTTCAAGCCGCGCCGTTAAAGTTTCGTCGTTGGCAATTGTCTGCATCCAAAACTTGCTACTTTTTAGTTTGCCCGCGTGTTTGAAGTGTTGCTCACGTCGACCGCCTCAAAAAATTTTTCGTCAAGAAATTTTATCGCAAAATAAATATGTCCTATGTTGCAGGAAATACTTTCGACGTAACGAATAGAATTCCCGTCGCGAAAATGTTTTTTTGGGAGAGGTGAGCTTTATGGAGATGTTTTTGGGATTCCTTGTGCTGTTGGCGTGTTTGATTATCGGCGTGCGCCACGGCGGTATCGGGCTTGCCGTCATAAGCGGTATCGGTCTCGTAATTTACACATTCATTTTCGGATACAAGCCCGGAACGCCGCCAATTGACGTTATGTTGACGATTTTGGCGGTCGTCACCTGCGCGGGTTTTCTGCAGACTTCGGGCGGCTTGACCGTCATGTTGAAGTACGCGGAAAAATTTCTGCGCAACAATCCGAAACACGTTACGATTCTTGCGCCGCTGACCACGTGGTTTTTAACGGTCTTGTGCGGCACGGGGCACGTCGTCTATACGATGTTCCCGATTATCTACGACATTGCGATTAAGCAGAACATTCGCCCCGAACGTCCGATGGCGGTTGCGTCCGTCGCGTCGCAGATGGGAATTTGCGCGTCGCCGGTGTCGGTTGCAATCGTTTCAATCGTCGGCTTCATGGCAACGGCGGGTTACAATTACTCCGTCCTGCAAATTTTGGCGGTCGCGATGCCTGCAACGGGGCTCGGCGTATTTTTCGCGGCACTGTGGAGTTATCGGCGCGGCAAAGACCTCGCGGAGGACGAACAATTTCAGGAATTCATCAAAGACCCCGCGAACAAAGAATATGTCTACGGCGAATCCGAATCGCTCATGGACAAAGAACTTCCGCAGAGTTTCTACAACGCGATGTACATTTTCTTCTTGGGAATTCTCGTTATCGCGGCACTGGGCAACTTCCCCGACTTGTTGCCGCACTTCCCGAATGCGAAAGGCGAAATGAAGGCCATTTCAATGACGCAAGTTATCCAGATGGTTATGTTGCTCGTCGCGGCGACGATTTTGTTCGTCTGCAAAGTCAAAGC
>CAMUZL010000222.1 GCA_947165185.1 uncultured Selenomonadales bacterium | reverse complement strand
CGCTCTGAACATACGGCGCGAAATTTCCGCCGTGGTGCGGGCCTTCGTCGGGAATGATTTTCGCGGCGGCAAGCGTGCGTTCGATAAAGCTGACGGCGTCGGCAACGTAGCGGGCGCGGTCTGTGTCTTCGATACGCAAAATAAAATCGCCGCCCTGCGATTTCGCGAACAGGTAGGCGTAAAGAGCCGTGCGCAGGTTGCCGATGTGCATGTAACCGGTCGGGCTCGGCGCGAAACGTGTACGAATTTTTTTCAAGATATCATCTCCGAAGTGAGTTTAATCTACTTTCTTTCGGCAGCGAAAGAAAGTAGCAAAGAAAGCTGCGCCTGCGCGGCGGGCGGCTGCTCGTTCGCTATTTCAATGTGTAAGCTACGGTCAGCCGCTCATGCCCGCTAATTTCGCATCACGCGAAATGCGCGGGCGAGGCCGACATCCCTGTCGGCCTCGGATTGCGTCAGTTTTGTTAAGCACGAAAAGAATCTTTCCAGTGACCGCATAACGCACGGAAAATTATCAGTGCGGAGGCTGCGCCGGGGTCTTCAAAACCGACGGATTTTTTCTTTAACGCGGCGGCTCGTCCTTTCGTTGCGACAAGTGTTTTCGTGAATTCCAAACCGTCACGGGCGGCGTCGCGTGCCTCGGTTAAAAGCGTCTCAAAATTTTTTCCCGCGCAGTTTTCGGGCTTGAAAGTTTCGTGAATCGGAATCAGCACGTCAAGCATTGTTTTATCGCCGCGATCTGCCTGCCCGCGCTTTTGAATTTCGTCGACAACCGCGCCGAAAATTTTTTCCAACGTCGGGGCATCCAACGCAGAATTTTCGTCGAGAACTTCAGCCGCCGCCAAAAATCCCGCGCCGTAAAGTGAACCCGCCGAACCGCCGACGCTCATTATAACCGCGTTGCCGACAGCTTGCAAAATTTTTTTCGGATCGTCGCCGTCAAGCTCCTCAAGCGCGTCCGCCGCCGCCGTCGCTCCGCGTGCCATGTTCAGGCCGTGGTCGCCGTCGCCGATTTTTTCGTCCAGGTCGTTCAAAAAATCTTTTTCGTTCAAAAGTGCCTTGATAACCGTCGTTGCCGCGTCCTTAAACATTTGAAATCCCCCTTTGCGAATTTAATTGACGGCAAAAATATATCATATCGCGCCGAAGTGTGCTATAATATTCGCAACATTTGAAGTTGTGGCACGAAAAAATTTTAACGGAGATGACTTAACGAACATGGGACAAGCTATCGGAATCAAAGACATGCGAGCGTTTTTCGCAATCGTCGAGGAAGGCAACATCAGCCACGCGGCGCAACGTTTGGGAATGGCGCAACCGGCTTTGAGTCGGCAGATGAAACATTTGGAAGAGAATTTGCACGTGAAACTTTTTGAGCGCGGTTCACGGCGAATTCGTTTGACGGAAGCGGGACAAGTTCTTTACAGCCGCGTCGAAACGATTTTGGGCATGGTCGACGGCACCGTTCGCGAAATTTCCGAAATCGGCAACGGCTCCAAAGGTGTGATTCGTATCGGGACGATAACGACTTCGGGCGCGATGATTTTGCCGGAATTAATTGCCCGTTTCCACGAAAAATTTCCCGACGTGACGTTTGAAATTTGGGAAGCGGAAGGCGCACGCGTCCTTGAACTTTTGGACAGCCGCATAATCGAAATTGCAATCACGCGCACGCAGGTCGACAACCTTGCTTATCAACTGCTCGTCCTGCCGAATGAGCCGCTTGTTATGGTGATGAATTCGCAAAACGTCTGCGGCAAAAATTCCGACACAATTCGCCTTGCCGAACTCAAAGACAAGCCGCTGATTGTTCCTCTGCGCTGGAAGTCGAATTTAATTGCCGAGTGCAAAAAACTGGAATTCGAGCCGAAAATAATTTGCGTGTCGGACAGCATTGTTCAAGATTTGCTGATGGTCAAAATGAATTTGGGCGTGGCGATGATTCCCGTGTCGAGCAAAAGCCTGTTGACGGACGGCGACTTGATTTACAAACGAATCGTCGAACCCGAATTGACGACGCACACGGTCGTTGCGTGGTTGAAAAATCAAACGCTTTCGGCTTCGTGTCAAAACTTTTTGGAGATGTTCAGAGAACTTTTCGTCAAAGAAAATCTCGCGTGACTTTATCGCGTAACAAAAAATTTCCTCGTCGAAGTGGCGGGGATTTTTTTTTGCAGATAACGTTGCGTTGACGAAAAATTTTTTGCGATAACGTTGCCAACGGAAAAAGCCCCCGATTAACGGAGGCTTTGGGATTTTCATTTTTGGTCGGAACGACGAGACTTGAACTCACGACCTCTTCCACCCCAAGGAAGCGCTCTACCAAACTGAGCTACGTCCCGAACGCCTGTCACTTTACCACAGCGCGAAAAATTTTGCAAGGATTTTTTTAATGCAGGGCTTTGACCAACTCCATAAGGTTGTTAATCATTCTGTCGACGTAATTCGGAAGATTTTCGGGTTTCGCCTCGCCCGTGACAATCGGGTCGAGTGTGAAAATCTGCGCGCCGGTTTCGCGTGCGATTGTCTCGGCCGCTTTCGGTGAGTATTGCGGTTCGGTGAAAATCACTTTGACGGGCAACGCGTTGATTTTGTCTATCGTCTCGGCAAGTTCCTGCGGCGTCGGCTCCGTGCCGGGTTCGCGTTCGATGACTGCCGCGACTTTCAAATCGAATTCCGCCGCCAAATACGGGAATGCCTCATGAAACGTCACGATGTCTCTGTTCGTCAACATTGCCAGCGAGATATGCATTTCGTCGCGCAGTTCCGACAGCTCGCCGCAATATTCCAGCGCGTGCGTCCTGTAATCGTCTTTGTGTTCGGGGTCAAACTCCGAAAGTTTCGATGTGATGTTTTTTACCTGCTGAATCGAATAAGTGACGCTCAACCAGACGTGCGGATTCGGGACGCCGTTTTCGACAATCGGAACAATTTCGGGCGAATCGCTTGCGTTGATGATTTTCAAATTCGGATAAGTCTCGGTGACTTTATCGAGGAAACTTTCCATGCCCAAACCGTTGACGACAAAAATGTCCGCCGTTTCCAAAGTTTTCATGTCTTCGGGCGTCAGCTGATAATCGTGCAGGCAACCGGTTTGCGGCGGCGTCAAGTTCACGACTTCGACGCCCTTCACGCCGCGAGTAATGTTGACCGTGTCAAGATAAATCGGATAAAACGACGTGACGATTTTCAAGTTGCCGTCGTCTTTTTTCGACGAGCCGCAACCCGTCAGCGCACACGTCAGCAAAATCAGCGCGAGACAAAAAATTTTTTTCATGAATTCACCTCGAAATATTCATCTGTCGGTAAGAAAAACGATCACGATAAAAATAAATATAACCGTTCCGGAGACGCCCATTACCGCGATTAAAAGTTTAAGGTATTCGGCTATAACTTTCCAATTTAAGAGTTTAAGATATTCAGCCATAACCTTCAGCTTTTTGAGCATGTTCAGCCTCGGTATTCGTCAGCCAATTTTTTGAACAGCGGCAACGAACGTTCGATTGTCGAAGTTTTGATGCAGTAAGCGGCGCGGAAATATCCGGGCGCACCGAAATCCGCACCTGGAACCAACAGCAAATCGTATTTTTTCGCACGTTCGCAAAAAGCATAGTCGTCCGCCTCAAGAGCTTTCGGGAACAGATAAAACGCGCCTTGAGGTTTGACGCACTCGAAGCCCGCCGCGATTAATCCGTCGTACAAAATTTTTCCGTTGCGTTCGTAAGGCGTGATGTCGACGGATTTGCCCGCGCATTTGGCAACAACCAACTGCCACAGACTCGGCGCGTTGACGTGCGTCAAAACTCGTGCCGCGCCCGCAATCGCTCCGAAAATTTTTCCGAAATCCGCAACTTCATCGGGCACGACGATATAACCGATACGTTCGCCGGG
>CAMUZL010000221.1 GCA_947165185.1 uncultured Selenomonadales bacterium | reverse complement strand
GGTCGTCGGGATAACGTCGGGATATTTCGGCGGCAAAGTCGAAATGATTTTAATGCGGCTCGCGGACATGATGCTTGCGTTCCCCGGCGTCGTGCTTGCGATTGCGATTGCGGGCATTTTGGGCGGTTCCGTCGTCAACACGATCTTGGCGTTGCTCGTCGTCGGTTGGGCGAAATATGCGCGTCTCGTTCGCAGTCTCGTCATTAAACTGCGCAACAATGATTTCATTATCGCCGCGCAGGTCAACGGCACGAAGACGATAAATATTTTGTGGCGGCACATCCTGCCGAATATTTTGCCGATGGTCGTCATCACCGGCGCAATGGATATCGGCACAATGATGATGGAAATTGCGGGCTTGTCGTTCCTCGGCTTCGGCGCGCAACCTCCAACACCCGAATGGGGCTTGATGCTCAACGAAGGGCGGCAATATATTCAAACTGCTCCGTGGCTGATGGTTTATCCCGGCGCGGCGATTTTTATTGTCGTGGCGACGTTCAATCTTTGGGGCGATTCACTGCGCGACGTGCTTGACCCGCGTCAGCAATAAAATTTTTCGCAGTCAACCAGCTGAATTAATCGGGCGTCTAACTAAATTGGATGCAACGTCACGTTGCCCCAAGACAGCAATAAACTTTTTTAAGGAGTGTTGATTTAATGTTCAAGTGGAAAAAATTTTTAACGGCGGCAATCTGCGCGGGCACTTTGCTTGTGACGGGTTGCGGCGGCGGTGACGGCGGTGACTCAAAAAGCGGCAATCCCGAAGTTTTGAAAGTCGGCGTCACGAATTTTGCCGATACGCTCGAACCCACGCAAAATTATTTCGGCTGGGTTGTCATGCGCTACGGTCTCGGCGAATGTCTCACCAAATTTGACGAAAAGATGAATATCCAACCGTGGCTCGCCGAAAAATGGGAAGTCAGCGACGATAAATTGACGTGGACATTTAAAATCCGCGACAACGTCAAATTTTCCAACGGCACGCCGCTCACCGCCGAAGCCGTCAAAAATTCAATCGAACGCGCTTTCGCGAAGAACACTCGCGCCGCAACCTTCTTTGAGTACGAATCAATGACTGCGGACGGGCAAAATCTCATCATCACGACTAAAAAACCTTTGCCGGGGATGCCGGGCTATCTCGCTGACCCGTTATTTATCATTGTCGACACTTCAGCCGAAAATTCCCGCGATTTTTCAAAGGAAGGCCCCATTTGTACCGGCCCTTACGTCGTTGAAAGCTTCGTAAAGGAACGCGCCGTCATGAAACGCAACGAAAATTACTGGGACGGGCAAGTTCCTTATCAAACTGTCGAAATTCCGTCGATTGACGACCCGAATACTCGCGCAATGGCTCTGCAATCGGGCGACGTTGATGTTGCCGTCAACATTGCGGCGGGCGACATTGAAATTTTCAAAAACAATGCCGACAAATTCCATATCGACGAAATTGCAAGCCTGCGCGTCGTGCTCGCTCGCCTGAATCAGAATCCCGACCACATTTTGAGTGACAAAAAAGTCCGTGAAGCGTTGATTTGCGGTTGCGATCGCGAAACTTACAATGACGTGCTGTTGAAGAAAACTTTTATCCCGGGTAAAGCTCCCGTGCCGCCCTCGCTCGATTACGGTTTCGACCAATTAACCGACCCAAACGCGTATAATCCCGAACGCGCCGCCAAACTTTTGGACGAAGCAGGCTGGAAAGACTCCGACGGCGACGGAATTCGCGATAAAGACGGCAAAAATCTTTCGCTCGACTTCGTTGTTTACAATTCCCGCGCAGAATTGCCGCTTTATGCCGAAGCCGTTCAATCCGACCTTAAAAAACTCGGTTTCGACATCAAAATCAATACCGTCGACTACAATTTGATTGACGGAATGGGCATCAAAGGCGAATATGACCTGCTCATCTCGAATATCACGACCGCGAACACCGGCGACCCCGAAATTTTCCTGACGTGGTATTGGAAATCGAACGCCGACGGCTCAAACCCGCAAAACGGCAGCGGTTACAGCAATCCCGCTTACGACGCCAAACTTGAGCAGCTCAGTTCCGAATTCGACGCGGCAAAACGTCGCCAACTCATCATCGAATTGCAACAAATTCTGCTCGACGACGGCGCGTCGCTGTTTTTCGGCTATCCGCAGACGAATATCATCAACGCGAAATATGTTGACGGCGTTGTTATGTATCCGTCCGATTATTACTGGATTACGAAGCTGATTCGTCCCGCAAAATAAATCCGAAAAAATTTTTTAAATCGGGGAGTCGTCACGGCGGCGGCTCCCCGAAATTTTCAAGGAGAACACAAATGTTACTCGACGTGAAAAATTTGGCTGTGAGTTACGCCAAAAGTTCAAAACCGACGATTGAAGGCGTAAATTTCACTTTGGACGACGGAGAAATTTTGGCGATTGTCGGCGAATCGGGAAGCGGCAAAACTACGGTGATTCGGGCGATTTTGAACGTTTTACCGGGCGGCGGACACGTTTCAAACGGCGAAATTACTTTCGACGGAAAAAATCTTTTGACTTTGGACGAAAAAGGTTGGCAAAATCTGCGCGGGAATCAAATTTCGATGATATTTCAAGACTCCGGCGCGATGATGAATCCCGTCCACACAATCGGCAAGCAATTTGTGGAATATATTCAAGTTCACAGCGACCTTGACAAAAAATCTGCGTGGGAAATGGCGATTGACAAGCTGGAATTGATGAACCTGCCGAATCCGGAAACGATTTTGAATTCGTACACGTTTGAATTGTCGGGCGGAATGCGTCAACGCGTCGGAATTGCAATGGCGATAACATTTCAGCCGAAACTTTTGCTTGCGGACGAGCCGACTTCAGCCCTTGACGTGACGACACAGGCGCAAATTGTCGGCGAATTGATGTTCATAACTCGCGGATCGGGCGCGTCGATGATAATCGTCACGCACAATCTCGGCGTCGCGTCTTATTTATCGGACAAATTAATCGTAATGAGCGGCGGAAAAGTCGTTGAGGCGGGCAAAACGCAAGAAATAATCCAAAATCCGCGACATGAGTATACGAAATCGCTTTTGGCGAGCGTTCCCGAAATGGGCAGACAACGTTACGTCTAAATTTTTTGGCTGGAGATGATTTTATGTCCGAAATAATTCTTCGTGTGGAAAATGTGACGAAAAAATTCCCCGTGAGCGGCGGAAAATTCCTTACGGCGTGCGATAATATCAGTTTTGACGTGCGAAAAGGCGAAACTGTCGGGATTGTCGGCGAATCGGGCTGCGGAAAGACGACTTTGCTTAAATCAATCATGAATATGCAATGCCCGACGAGCGGAAAAATCATTTTTCACGGCGAAGACATTACGAAATTGACTGGCGAGGCGAAACGGCAAAATTATCGGCATATCCAAATGGTTTTTCAAGACCCGACGGCGGCTTTCAACCCGAAAATGAAGATTCGCGACATAATTTGCGAGCCGTTAATAAATTTCGATTTAATTTCGTCGCGTGAAGTCGATTCAAAGGCGCGGGAACTTTTGACGCAAGTTGAATTGCCTGCAGATTTCGTCGACAGGTATCCGAACAACATGAGCGGCGGACAGCGTCAACGCGTGGCGATAGCGCGAGCATTGGCACTCGAACCGGAAATTATTGCGTGCGACGAGGCGACAAGTGCCCTTGACGTTTCAGTTCAAGACACGATTATAAAATTGCTCGTCAAACTTCAGCGCGAAAAGGGAATTACGTATATTTTCATCTGTCACGATATGGCTTTGGTCAGTTTGTTCAGTCATCGAATTGCGGTTATGTATTTGGGCAACATGATGGAGCAGCTCGACGGCGACAAACTCGATTCGGCGAAGCATCCGTACACAAAAGCGTTGTTGAAGGCAGTTTTTTCGACGGATCAGGAAAAAAATC
>CAMUZL010000220.1 GCA_947165185.1 uncultured Selenomonadales bacterium | reverse complement strand
TGATTCGGACGTTTTCTTGAGCGAAACGAATCCTTTCACGGGCGAAATAAATTCTTTGGGCAACGCGGCGGCTGTAATCCTTGACGCGTCCGAAATGACGACGGCGCATTTTCTCGGCGGCAACACGAACGACAACTTGATTATCGCGGGAACAGCCGGCTCGACGATGTGGGGCGGCTCCTACGGCAACGACACACTTCAAGGCGGCGCGGGCGTCGATAATTTCTGGTACGTGACGGGCAGCGGCAACGACGCGGCAGTTAATTTCCAAACAAGTTCCGACGTGTTGAGTTTTGTCGGCGGCGGATTGGCTGTCATTCTTCGCGACGGAAATTTTTTGTCCGCGCAGATGACGGACGGCGGCTCGTTCGCGGTTGTCACCGATGATGCAACCGCTGACCGTGCAATTAATTATTCGCTCGACGGCACAAATATTTTTTCCGCAAAAGTCGGCAACACGAACGCGGCGAACAATTTCACTTACGAAGGCGACGGGATGAGTTATCTCGGCGGAAATTTTTCCGACACGGTGAACGTTTTCACGGCGGGCGCGATTGTCAATTTGAGTGACGGAAATTTTTCAAGCGTCGAAGTTTTGAGCGCGGCATTTTCCGGCGGCGGAAATATTTTGTACGGCGACGCGGCGTCAAATGAAATTCACAGCGGCGGCAACGGCTCTGCACTTTGGGGCGGCGCGGACGTTGCGGACGACATTTTAATCGGCGGCACGGGCACGGACATTTTCTTTTACGGCGCGGGCGAAGGCAACGACGTTATCGTCAACGCGGAAGATGACGACGTTATTAATTTTTACAACGCCACGCTTGCCGATATAACTTTCGCGCAGGAAACTGATTCGGGAATGTTAATCGGCATCGGCTCGAATGTTTTGGCAGTTGTCGGCACGAACAACACGGCTGTAACTTTTTCGGACGGCTCGGCACTGCGTTACAATCGCGAAGCAAAAGTTTGGACGAACGCTTAAAAATTTTTAGCCAAGCTTATCGGCAAGGAGCAATCAAAATGAATATTACGGCCGGCAGACTGCGTGCCCTTCGCGAAAAAAGCAAAATGTCTCAACAAGCCGTCGCAGATTTTTTGGGAATTACGCGAACCGCTTACAACAAATACGAAAGCGGCGTGATAAAACCCGTCAGAAAGTTGAACGAACTGGCCTCGCTTTTCGGCGTCACGGCAGATTACATTCTCGGCAGGGACGAAAAACTTGACACGGGAGACACCGTCAATCCCCGCGACCACAGGCAGATAAAAAAATATTTGAGCTTGAGCAACGACGGCAAAGAAATTGTTGACATCATGCTTGACGCGATTTATGCCCGCGAAAAAAAATCGTCGGAGAATTTCAAGCCCTCCGACGCGAATTGCAGCAAATGAGTTTTCAAAATTGCTCACCCGACTTGCGACAATGGGCGGCGGTTGAATTCCGCCGTCAATCGACACGGGCAACAAAAAATCCCCGCCATTGATGACGGGGAAATTTTTTATTTGCGCTTGCTTGAAGTTGCCGTAGTTTTTGTTGAAGATTTTGCGGCGGGCTTGCTTGAAGTTGCCGTAGTTTTTGTTGAAGATTTTGCGGCGGGCTTGCTTGAAGTTGCCGTAGTTTTTGTTGAAGATTTTACGGCGGACTTGCTTGAAGTTGTCGCAGTTTTCGTTGAAGATTTCGTCGCAGTTTTCGCTGAAGACTTCGCGGCAGTTTTGCTTGAAGTTGTCGCGGTCTTCGTTGAAGATTTTTTGGCGGGTTTAATTTTTTTGACGACGGTTTGAACGGCAAGCGTTGCCCCGAACTTCACGGACTTGACGACGAGTTTTGCATTTGTTTTTGCCAAATCGGGCACGGTGTCGCTCAAATCGGCCTGTTTGGAGCGGTTGCAGTGTTTGCACAAGCCCTGCAGATTAAAAAGCGCGTCCGAGCCGCCGTATTTCTGCGGGATGATGTGGTCAACGTCCATGTCCGCCTTGCGAAATTTTTGCCCGCAACGTGCGCAGGTGTACCAGCCGTGATCCGACGGGTTATGTTTAAACCATTCTTCGCGATAGTTGCCCAAAAGTTTCAGTCTCCCTTTGAAAAGTTTTCAACAGCGGCGGAAATAATTTCACCGTCAAAGCCGCGTCCCGAAAGAAATTGCCACGCTTTGGCACGAAAATTTTTGTCGTCAATCGTCTTGAATTTTTTCGTCAACGCCAAAGTCGCCGCCTGCAATTCGTGTTCGTAAAAATCTTCGGGAATTAATTGCTCGATAAAATCTTTGTCGAAGCCGCGCTGAATCAGTTTCGCGACAATCTGCCGCACGCTCAATTTGCCTTCCGCGTAAAAATTCTCGAACTGTTGCCGACAAAGTTCCGCGTCGTCAAGGTAATTGTGCTGCTTGAGTTTGTCAATCGTCTCGTCGACTTCCGCCGCATCATACTTTCGCGCCAAAAGTTTTCGCTTGAGTTCCGCCTCGCTGTGTTCGCGGTAAGCCAACAAATCCGCCGCTTTCATGAGCGCGGTTTTTTTAATCTTCATCGCCGTCAAAATTTTCCTCTTCGTCGTCGAAAGTTTCCGGTTCAGATTTAATCGGCGCGGTTGATTTTAAAACCGCTTCGCGCAGTTTGCCTTCGATTTCGTCGGCAATTTCCAAATGTTCCTGCAGAAATTTTTTGGCGTTTTCGCGACCTTGACCGAGTCTTTCGCCTTTGTAGGAAAAATACGCGCCGGCCTTGTCGACAATGTCAAACATGACGCCCATGTCGATAATCGAGCCGAAACGCGAAAAACCTTCGCCGTAAATCAAATCGAATTCGGCTGTGCGGAACGGCGGGGCAACTTTATTTTTGGCGACTTTGATTTTTACGCGGTTGCCGACAACTTCCGTGCCGACTTTGAGCGGCTCACCTTTGCGAACTTCCAAACGCACGGACGAATAAAATTTCAGCGCACGACCGCCCGTCGTGGTTTCGGGGTTGCCGAACATGATACCGACTTTTTCGCGAATCTGGTTGATAAACACGGCGATAGTTTCCGTTTTGCTGATGACGCCCGCGAGTTTGCGCATTGCCTTGCTCATCATGCGTGCGTGCAATCCGACGTTCGCATCGCCCATTTCGCCTTCAATTTCGGATTTCGGGACGAGCGCGGCAACCGAGTCAATGACGACAATATCAACCGCCGCGGAACGAATCAACGCTTCGGCAATGTCAACGCCCTGTTCGCCCGTGTCGGGTTGAGCCAAAAGCAAATTATCCACGTCGACGCCGAGCCGCTTTGCATACGTCGGGTCAAGCGCGTGTTCCGCGTCAATGAAAGCCGCCGTGCCGCCTTGCCGCTGAACTTCGGCTATCATGTGCAAAGTTACGGTAGTTTTGCCGCCGGCTTCGGGGCCGTAAATTTCAATGATTCGCCCGCGCGGCAATCCGCCGATACCGAGCGCGACATCAAGCGGCAGAATTCCCGTCGACACGGCTTTAACGTCCATGCGTGCCGAATCGTCGCCGAGTCGCATTATCGCGCCTTTGCCGAAGTCCTTTTCGATTTGCTTCATTGCCGCTTTCAAAGCTTCAGATTTATCCATGGTGGCTCTCCTTTGTAAATTCGTTTTAGGCGCGAATTATATCAGAGAATCGGCGGCTTGTAAATTTTCAACGGGCAACAAAAAAAGCAGTTCGCGTGAACTGCCCGAAAAAATTTTTGATACTTCAGCCGAAATGTTTTGCAAATTGATTGTGTGCGCCGACGTGACCCGCGTTCGCCGCTCTGACGTACAGTTGACGGGCAATTTCTTTGTCGACGGCGCGTCCGTTCCAGCCTTGACATACTCCCCACGCATAAATGCGGGGGATTCCGTTATCAACAACCTAGGCTTCCAATGAAGGCGAAGTCTTACAAGGTCTCCTCCGCAGGACGATGCCCCGCCCTGTGT
>CAMUZL010000219.1 GCA_947165185.1 uncultured Selenomonadales bacterium | reverse complement strand
TGAAAATCGCGGGCGAACTCGGTCTCGGCGGACGTTTCAATATGGTCATGCAAGCGGCTTTCTTCAAGCTCGCGAACATCATCCCGATTGACGAAGCTGTCAAATATCTCAAAGACGCCGTTGAAAAATCTTACGGCTCGAAGGGACAAAATATCGTCGACATGAACTGCGGCGCGATTGACCAAGGCATTACCGCGTTGCACAAAGTCGACATCAGCACGTGGGACATTGACGATACCAGCATGAATCGCAACTTGAAACAAGTTGACCCGCCCGAATTTGTTACCGACATTCAAAACGTCATGAACCGTCAGGAAGGCGACGGACTTGCCGTCAGCAAATTTATGGAGCTTGCGGACGGCACATTCCCCGTCGGCGGCTCGGCTTACGAAAAACGCGGCACCGCAATGAAAGTTCCCGCGTGGGACAAAACCAAATGCATCGGTTGCAATCAATGTTCGTTCGTGTGCCCGCACGCCGCGATTCGTCCCGTGCTCACCACCAACGAAGAACTTGCCAACGCGCCCGAAGGCATGGAAAGTATCCCGTCGAAAATTTCTCGCGGCGCGTACAATCTCACAATCGCCGTGTCAACTTATGACTGTCTCGGTTGCGGCAACTGCGCGCAGGTTTGCCCGAAACAGGCTTTGACAATGGTCAAGTTCAACGATGAGGCGATGGCTCGTCAGAAATATTTCGATTACGGCGTCGACGCAAAGAAAGTTGCGCCCAAAGTCAACCCGACGAAGAAAACGACCGTTATCGGCAGTCAATTTGAGCAACCGTTGTTTGAATTCAGCGGAGCCTGCGCGGGTTGCGGTGAAACTCCTTACGCGAAACTTTTGACGCAACTTTTCGGCGACCGCATGATGATTGCCAACGCAACGGGTTGTTCGTCGATTTGGGGCGCGTCCGCTCCCGCAATGCCTTACACCAAAAACGCAAACGGTCACGGCCCCGCATGGGGAAATTCGCTCTTCGAGGACAACGCGGAATTTGGTCTCGGCATGTTCCTCGGCGTCAAGGCTGTCCGCGAATCACTTGCAAGCGACGTTGAAAAAGTTTTGTCTGAAAATATTTCCGACGAACTTAAAGCCGCGCTTGCCGACTGGAAAGAAAATCTCAACGTCAGCGAAAATACCCGCGAACGTGCCGATAAATTGACGGCGTTGCTTGAAGCTCAAAAGGGCGATAATGCGTTGCTCAACAAAATTTATGACAACCGCGACTTTTTCGTCAAACGTTCGCAATGGATTCTCGGCGGCGACGGTTGGGCTTACGACATCGGTTACGGCGGTGTTGACCACGTGCTTGCAAGCGGCGAAGACATTAATATTTTCGTCTTCGACACGGAAGTTTATTCCAACACGGGCGGGCAGGCGTCCAAAGCTACTCCGGCGGCGGCGATTGCTCAATTTGCGGCGACCGGCAAACGCACGAAGAAAAAAGATCTCGGCAAAATGGCGATGAGCTACGGTTATGTTTACGTCGCGCAGGTTTCAATGGGTGCCGACCAAAATCAACTGCTCAAAGCGATAACCGAAGCGGAAGCTTATCCCGGCCCGTCGCTGATTGTCGCTTACGCTCCGTGCATTAACCACGGCATTCGCAAGGGCATGGGTTCTTCGCAACTTGAAGGCAAACTCGCCGTTCAGTGCGGCTATTGGGCGAATTGGCGTTACAATCCTCAGCTCGTCGGCACGGGCAAAAATCCGTTCACGCTCGACAGCAAGGAGCCCGACTTCAGCAAGTTCCAAGAATTTTTGATGGGCGAAGTTCGTTATTCGTCGCTGAAAAGAAATTTCCCCGACACCGCGCAGGAATTGTTCGAGAAAACTCAGCACGACGCCGAGGAACGCATTGCGGGTTATAAAATTCTCGCGGGCAAGTGATTTCAGCTTTTAGCTGTAAGCTTTAAGCTTTAAGGTGTGATGACGATTTTCCTCAAAGCTCAAAGCTCAAAGCTCAAAGCTCCGACAAAGGAGCAACTTCAATGAAAAAAATTATTGTCATCCCCGGCGACGGTATCGGGCAGGAAATTACCGCGTCCGCCGTCGAAGTCCTTAAGAAAGTCGACGAAAAATTTAAAATCGGTTTGGAGTACGATTATCGCGACGCGGGCGGCACCAGTTACGAAAAATTCGGCACGCCCTTGACCGACGAAGCTCTTGACGCGTGCAAAAAAGCTGACGGCGTTTTGTTCGGCGCGGTCGGCGGCAAAAAGTGGGACACGCTCCCCGTGCACCTGCGCCCCGAAAAAGCCATCTTCGGCTTGCGTAAAGGTCTCGGATTGTTCGCGAACCTGCGCCCGACGAAAGTTTATCCCGAACTGATTAACTCGTCGCCGCTGAAAAAAGAACTCGTTGACGGCTCGGACTTGCTGATTGTGCGCGAACTCGTCGGCGGAATTTATTTCGGTCCGCGTTGCGAATCTGAACTTAAAGACGGCGTCGAACAGGCGTGGGACACAGAAATTTATTCCGTGCCCGAAATTGAACGAATCACAAAACTTGCGTTCGAGACGGCGAAACTTCGTCGCGGAAAAGTTACTTCCGTCGACAAAGCGAACGTTTTGGCGGCAAGTCGTCTTTGGCGTAAAGTTGTCGTCGACGTGGCGAAAAATTTCCCCGACGTTGAATTAAATCATCTTTACGTTGACAACGCGGCAATGCAACTCGTGCTGAACCCGAAACAATTCGACGTTATCGTCACGAATAATATTTTCGGCGACATTTTGAGCGACGAGGCGTCTGTTATCGGCGGCTCAATCGGTTTGATGCCTTCGGCGTCAATCGGCGAACTTACAAGCCTTTACGAACCGATTCACGGCAGCGCGCCCGATATTGCCGGCAAAGGTATTGCAAATCCGATGGGCACGATTTTAAGCGCGGCGATGTTGTTGCGTTACAGTTTAAATCGTGACGACGCGGCGAAATCGATTGAAACTGCCGTCGATAAAACTTTGGCGGACGGTTGGCGCACGGCGGACATTTTCACCGACGGATTCAAAAAAGTCGGCACTGACGAAGTCACCGAAATTATCATCAAAAATATTTGAGCGACTGCGGCGAATATCAATCGAAATAACGTCACGTTGCAAAAAAATTTGAATCGAAAACTTTTGAGCGTCGACAACTTGTCGGCGTCTTTTTTGTAAACGCTCGAGCGTGGCAACAATGTCGGATTATTGAACGGTTAAACAAATTGGGGCAAGTACCAAATGCTTGCCAGCGCGCATTTGCCACTTGCGGCGTCTTTTTTTGAAATTTTTACGGAGGCGACAACTTTTTGAACGAACACATAAGAAATTTTTCAATCATCGCGCACATTGACCACGGAAAATCCACTTTGGCGGACAGATTGATCGAATTGACGGGCACAGTCGAAAAGCGCGACATGAGCGAGCAACTTTTGGACAACATGGAGCTTGAACGCGAACGCGGCATCACAATTAAAGCGCAAACCGTTCGTTTGAAGTACACGGCACGCGACGGACAAAATTATCAGCTGAATTTGATTGACACGCCCGGTCACGTCGACTTTACTTACGAAGTTTCGCGAAGTCTTGCCGCTTGCGAAGGCGCATTGCTTGTCGTGGACGCAACTCAGGGCGTCGAAGCTCAAACGCTGTCGAATGTCTATCTTGCGCTTGAACACGACCTTGAAATTGTCCCCGTCATCAACAAAATCGATTTGCCCAGCGCGGATGTTGAACGAGTTCGCAACGAAATCGAAGAAGCCGTCGGATTGGACGCGAGCGACGCCGTAAAATGTTCCGCGAAGACCGGCGAGGGCGTCGACGAAATTTTGGAGGCGATTGTTAAAAAAATTCCGCCGCCCGAATCAGATTCAGCAAAATCTTTGCAAGCTTTGATTTTCGATTCGTATTTCGACCCGTACAAAGGCGCGGTTGCTCACGT
>CAMUZL010000218.1 GCA_947165185.1 uncultured Selenomonadales bacterium | reverse complement strand
AGCGATTTAAAATCTCAACGACGGTCGCGGGCGGCAATTCTTCGCTCATTGACGTAAATCCGCGAATATCGACGAACAAAACCGCAATATTTTTCAGTTCGCCGCCCAAATCGGGAGTTTTCGAGTCGGTTTCCAAAAGTTTTTGCATGACAACTGGATCGACGTAGCGTTCAAAAGTTTTCGTCACCAATTCTTTTTCGCGGCGCGTCGTCGAATAATTTTTTGCAACCAAAACGAACAATAAAATCGTTTCGGAAAACGGAATCCATGAAACGTGCAAAATCAGCCCGTTTTGGCGAAAAATTTGACATATGAGCAACCAAATGCCGCAAATTATTACCCAAACCAAAATTATGCAACGCATTCGAGTATTTCTGAACAGAACTGCCGAAATAAAACACACGGCGAACAAAATCACGAGTTGCGGCGTCAAATCCGCGTCGCGTGGAATGTCGCCGCTCATGAAAGCTTGAATCGCGTTCGCGTGCACGTCAATTCCGAACATTAAATCGGATCTGTCGAGCGCAGTCGGCGCGGCGTCCTGCAATCCAGCAGCGTAAGGCCCGATTAAAACAATTTTGCCTCTGAAATATTCCGTCGGCACGTTTCCTTCGAGCAAATCGAAAAAATTTTTGTCGCCTGCGTAACTTTTCGCAGTGAACGGCAGATAAAATATCCCGTCAGCGTCCGTAAACGGCAATTTATTCGGCTCAATGCCTCGCGTGCAACAAAATTTTTCGTAAATCACCCGTCCGAACGAATAAAGTCGCCCGTAACCTTCGACATTGACGAAAAGTAAATCGTGGCGAACAATTCCGTCAGGCTCATTGGGCGCGTTGATGTGTCCGAGTTCGGCAACTTTTTCCAGCGCGGGATAAGGCGGAATCATCTGCCAAGTTTCAGCCCAAATTGCATTTTCGTCGGCAACAGAATCGTCATTAACGTCAACTTCGGCGGCTGTAACTACATTTTTATATTTCGCGCAGGCTTCGGCAAGAATTTTGTCGCCTTCGGGGTCGTCGGGGTTTTCGCCCGTGAACAAAATATCAAGTCCGATGACTGCGGGGCGCGAATTCGGGTCGTGATTCAAAAAATTTATCGCTTGAGCAATGTCGCGCCGCCGAATCGACGAACGAGGTCCCATTTTGCTGATTGTGCGATTGTCAATGCCGATAACTACAATGTCGGGACTTTTTTTGCCAACGGATTGATAAAATCTGTCTGAAAATCTGCCGTCGGTATTGTCTCTGCAACTTACCGCAAGCAAAGTCAACAACATTGCGATAAAAAATGAGTCAATTACGTGCCAAACTTTATTTCTGTCGCCTAAAATCGAGTCAATGCGCTCAAAAAAACTTTTAAAACGACTCACATGCGCATTCCTCGGATTCGATTGCTCTGAAAAACGACTGCGCCGTCATCCAAAAAGTGTGAGATTTCATTTTCGGCAAGAATTTTATCGGCATCGTCGCCCGAAATGACGGGACAAGTGCCGTCGTCGCTCAGTTCGGAAACTTTTATGACCAACGGATTATCGCCTGCCCGCGAATTCGATTTTGCAAGCGCAATGTTGCCGAAAAACCAATCGTCGCCCGAATTTTTCGCCGAATATTCGACAATGCCGCGTTCAAGAACTTTTTGTCGCTCCAAATTGTCGTAAGCGTAAATCTTTTCGTCTTTGTCGCGAATTTCGGGCGCGAGAATCGGTGAAATTTCCGCGTCGCCGCAGTCAATGATTAAGCCCGTGTATTTCCCGTCGGTTTTATTTTTTTTCTTCGGCTTCCGAAAGTCTTTTTTGTCAACTGACGGAAAAATAACCGACGCAAGCGAATTTTCATTGCCGTACAGCGAAATTTGCAGGATGATTGTATAAATTCCGCGATCGTCGTAGTTTTCCGAAACGATTGCAGCGAAATTATCAATCACGTATTCGATTTCGTTTTCGTCCAAAGTTTTTTCCGCCGTGATACGAACATTGCCGATTTTTTCCGCCAAATTTCGTTTCGCGTCAATCATTGCCACGGGTCTTGCCAATTCTTTCATGCGCGAATTGACTTCGGCATTTTCAGGCGCGACACCGTGCCCCGTTGCCGTCAAAAAATCGCCGCTCCACCAATTTTCCGAAGTCGCAACGCTCAAAAGTTCGCCGTGAATCGTTTTCGGTTCGTAAAAATTTTCATCCCCGCGCAGATTCGTCGCCGCAAACGCAAAAATCATCAGTACAACCGTTAAAAATACTTTTCGCATATGATTCGCCTCCCATCAACGCCATTATTCGACGTAAAAAAAAATCTTCCCTTGTCACGGAAAGATTTTACTTCCGTCAAACGAAAAAAGCCCCGCCGATTTGTGCGAGGCTTTTTATCATTTGTCGCCATAAATTTTTACCGAATAATTTTCGTGCCGTTTTCGGCGTCAAAATTCTTCCAAAAGTCTTCGCGAGAAATATTGTTGCCGTTTTTGTCGGTGTAGATGTTGTCGTTGATTATTCCGCCGTTGTCTTTGTAGCCGGCGTAACCCATTTTGTGAAGCATGTCGCGCACGGGAGCGGAGCAATGTGTTTGCTCTGCCGTCAAGAGACCGCGTCTGTAAAGTTCGTTGGCGTCCCGATAAGTTTCAAGCCTTGTGCCGCCCGAAATGTTGTCAAGTTCGGCGTCATTCAAGAGTTCGTCCTTCAAAATTTTTTCGTCTGCCATTGTTATCAAACTCCTTTGCGCGATGATTGTTTACTTGCCGAACTGCGCGTTGATGTGTTTCCAGGCTTCGTCGCGGCTGACTTGCTTGCCGTCGATGGAATATTGATTCGCCTTCGACGTGCCGACCAAATCGCCGAAAATACTGCCGTCATCTTTGATTGTGACGCCGTATTTCTCAAATGCTTTGCGCAAATTCGCGAAACCTTCGGGGTCAAGAAGCGGAACGCCCACCAAATCATTTTTGAAGATTTTCACGCCGAGTTTTTCAAACTTTTGAGCGTCGCTGTAACTTTCGGCGAAAGTGCCGCCCGCAACACGGTCAAGTTCGTCGTCGCTGAGAATTTCGTCTTTGAGAATTTCGTTCGCCATTATTATCAACCTCCAAATTGTTTTCTGCACATTATACGCCGCATTTCAAGTTTTGTTACACGCGCCGAAAAAATTTTTTCGCTCGGTCAAAGATTTTTCATTACGCATTACGCATTGAAAAAAGCCCCGCCGATTTGTGCGAGGCTTTTTATCATTTGTCGCCATAAATTTTTACCGAATAATTTTCGTGCCGTTTTCGGCGTCAAAATTCTTCCAAAAGTCTTCGCGAGAAATATTGTTGCCGTTTTTGTCGGTGTAGATGTTGTCGTTGATTATTCCGCCGTTGTCTTTGTAGCCGGCGTAACCCATTTTGTGAAGCATGTCGCGCACGGGAGCGGAGTGAAGTGCTTGCTCTTCCGTCAAGAGACCGCGCTTGTAAAGTTCGTTGCCGTCGCCGAAGGTTTCGAGCCTGTTGCCGCCCGAAATATTTTCGAGTTCGGCGTCATTCAAGAGTTCGTCCTTAAAAATTTTTTCGTCTGCCATTGTTATCAATCTCCTTTAAAGTTTTTGTTTTGAATTCAGTTGGGATTTATCTTTCTGCACGTTATACGATGTGAAACGAATTTCGTTACAGAGTTTAGCAGAAAAATTTTGTTTAGGCAACGAAAAAAGCCCCGACGTGCTGTCGAGGCTGATTTTTTACTGCGGGTAGTGACATGCAACGAAGTGATTCGGCTCAACTTCGCTCAAGTCGGGCTTTTTCTGTTGACAAAGTTCCTGACAAAACTCGCAACGATTTTGAAACGGGCAACCCGTCGGAATATCAAGCGGACTGGGAATTTCGCCCGGCAAAATTCCGATATAACGATTTTTTTCCTGATCCGTCGAAAAAACTGCCTTCAACAACGCTTTTGTGTACGG
>CAMUZL010000217.1 GCA_947165185.1 uncultured Selenomonadales bacterium | reverse complement strand
CACCGCATGAAGTATACTTTTCCGATATGTTGCACTTCGCTTGACTATTCAAGTGTCCAAAGAAAAAGTAGCAAAAAGAAAAGACCCCTCGCGGGGCGGATACTCGTTCGCTTCCGCAATGTTTTCGCTACGGTCAGGCGCGTGTGCCCGCAGGTGAAACATCCTGTTTCAACTGCGGGCGGAGCCGTCATCCTTGACGGCTCCAAATTTCGGTTGCGCTCGAGGTGATTTAATGACGAAAGAAACTTTTGATGTGACGGGCATGAGTTGTTCGGCGTGTTCGGCGCGTGTCGAAAAAGCTGTCGGCAAAGTTGTCGGCGCGGAAAATGTCAGCGTCAATCTTTTGACGAATTCAATGCAGGTTAAATTCGACGAGGCAAAAATTTCTGCCGCGCAGATTGTCGACGCCGTTATTGATGCGGGCTACGGAGCGAGTCCGAAAAAAATTTCCGCGCAAAAATCTTCGGCGACGACACAGCGCACGATTGACAAAGAAATTTCCGAAATGCGGACGCGGTTATTTTGGTCGATAATTTTTCTGTTGCCGACGGTTTATATCGCAATGCATTCAATGTTGCCGTTTCAGCCGCCGCAAATCGTCACGGAACTTTTTGACGGGCGACAAAACGCCGTGACTTTCGCGTTCGCACAATTTTTGCTCGTCCTGCCGATTATGTATCTCAACCGAAAATATTACGTCAACGGCTTCAAAACACTGCTGGCGGGCTCGCCGAACATGGACAGCCTTGTCGGTCTCGGCTCAATGGCGGCGGCTGCTTTCGGGGCGTTCGCGCTGTTCCGAATCGGTCAAGGTCTCGGCACGGGAAATTTCGCGCTCGTCGACGAATACAGCCGCAATTTGTATTTCGAGTCGGCGGGCATGATTGTCACGCTGATAACCGTCGGGAAATTTTTCGAGGCGCGGGCGAAGGGCAAAACTTCCCAAGCCGTCGAAAAATTAATCAATCTTGCCCCGAAGACTGCGACGGTTTTGCGCGGCGGCGAAGAAATTACAATTCCCGTCGAAGATTTGATTGTCGGCGATGAAATTCTTGTAAAGCCCGGCGAAAGTTTTGCGGCGGACGGAATTATTTCGGACGGCGAAACTTCCGTTGACGAATCCGCGATAACCGGCGAAAGTTTGCCCGTCGAAAAAAATATCGGCGACGCGGTGACGAGCGGCACGCTCAACAAAAGCGGTTTCGTCAAGTTCCGTGCGTCGAAGGTCGGCGGCGACACGACAATCAGCAAAATTATTTCGTTGGTCGAAGAGGCGAGCGCGTCGAAAGCTCCGATTGCGAAGTTGGCGGACAAAATCGCGGGAATTTTCGTGCCTGCCGTGATTTTGATTTCGCTTGCGGCGGGAAGTTTTTGGCTTGCGAACGGCGCAAGCGTCGAGTTTGCATTTTCAATCGCCGTGTCAATTTTGGTGATAAGTTGTCCGTGCGCTCTCGGATTGGCGACGCCCGTTGCAATTATGGTCGGCACCGGCAAAGGCGCGGAACACGGAATTTTAATCAAGTCGGGCGAATCGCTCGAAACGGCGCACGCGGTCGACACAATCGTCGTCGATAAAACCGGCACGCTCACCGAAGGTAAACCGTTTGTCACGGATATTTTGCTTTGCGGTGATGAAAGCTTTGAGCTTGAAGCTTTAAGCTTTAAGGAAAATTCGTCAACCGTGCCCCTTAAAGCTCAAAGCTCACAGCTTAAAGCTTTTTTGCAAATTGCCGCGTCACTCGAATCCAAAAGCGAACATCCGCTTGCCGAAGCCGTCACGAAATTTGTTGCGTCGAAAAATCTTCAATCGCCCGTTGCGGAAAATTTTCAAGCAATATTCGGGCGCGGCGTTCGTGCGAAAATTGACGGCGTCGAACATTTTGCGGGCAACGAAACTTTTTTGACGGAATTGGGCTTTGATTTGGAACCGTTGCGCGAAAAAATTTCCGAACTTGCCGACGCGGGCAAAACTCCTCTGATTTTCGCCGACGACAAAAAAATTCTCGGCATTATCGCCGCCGCCGACGTGCCGAAAAAAACTTCCGCCCGGGCCGTCAAAGAGTTTCAAAATCTCGGCGCAAATGTTATCATGTTGACGGGCGACAACGAACGCACGGCGCAGGCTGTCGGCAAAAGTTTGGGCGTCGACAAAATTATTGCGGGCGTCCTTCCCGAAAACAAAGCCGCCGAAATCGAAAAACTTCAAGCGGCAGGGCGCAAAGTTGCAATGATCGGCGACGGAATCAATGACGCTCCGGCACTGGCGCGGGCTGATGTCGGCATTGCAATCGGCGCGGGCACCGACGTTGCGATTGAGAGCGCGGGCGCGGTTTTGGTTCGCAACGATTTACTTGACGCGGTCGCCGCAATCAAACTCAGTCGCGCCGTAATGACGAACATTCGGCAAAATTTATTCTGGGCGTTTTTTTACAACGTCGTTTGCATTCCGCTTGCGGCGGGAATTTTTTATCCCGCGTTCGGAATAAAATTATCGCCGATGATTGGCGCGGCGGCAATGAGCATGTCGAGTGTTTGCGTCGTGTTGAACGCGTTGAGATTAAGATTTTTTAACGTCGAACGCGCAGAAACTTTTGACGACACACAACGCAACGTTGAAGTCCGCGTCGAAAATCTATTCCCTATTCCCCATTCCCCATTCCCTACGAAGGAGGCAACTCAAATGCAGACAACTTTAAAAATCGAAGGCATGATGTGCAAACACTGCCAAAAACACGTGCATGACGCGCTGGCGAAAATGGACGGCGTGACGGAGGTCGAAGTCAGTTTGGAAAAAAATTTGGCAACCGTCACCGCGACGAAAGAAATTTCCACGGACGAATTTGCAAAAGTCATCGAAGATGCAGGCTATGAATTAATTAGGAATTAGGAGTTAGGAATTGAAAAGCTTCGTCAAAATAATTCCGCATTCCTAATTCCTCATTCCTAATTGCCTTTTCAGCTGCGCTGTGATAGAATTGCCGAAAAATTTTCTAGCGGGTGAGACTTTTGAATTTCGTGACGGCACTGAGCGACAAGGCGGCCAAAAATATCAGCGAACTTGAAGAAAACATCAGACAGGCAATTTCCGACGACCCGTTCATTTTCGAGGCGTGTGCGCCGTTAATTCGCGGCGGCAAAAGACTTCGCCCGATGCTCATGCTCCTTTGCGCGAACGCAAAAAATTCTTGCCCGAATTCGCGAACGATGCCACTTGCCACGGCGTTGGAATTGATTCACACGGCAAGCCTCGTTCACGACGACATTATCGACACGTCGAAGAAGCGGCGCGGCGTCGAAACGGCAAACTCAAAATACGGCGCACAAATCGCGGTGCTTATCGGCGATTATCTTTTCGCCAAAGCATTTCAGCTCGTCGCAGAAAATAATTACGACGCGCAAGTTCAGCTGATTTTGTCGAAGCTCGTCAAACAACTTTGTATCGGCGAAATCATGCAAGATCGTTCGCTTTTCGTCGTGCCGACCATGAGCGAATATTATCAACGAATCAACTTGAAGACTGCAATTTTTCTGTCGAGTTGCTGTCAGTTTGGCGCGATTGTTTCGGAACTTGACGAACGCGAAATCGAACAGCTTGCGGCTTACGGCACGAGTTTGGGGCTTGCGTTCCAAATTATCGATGACGTTTTGGATTTTGTCGGCGACGAAAAAGTTACGGGCAAACCTCACGGCGGCGACCTTAAAAGCGGCGTGATAACTCTTCCGGTGATTCGCGCCCTGTCGACAAGTGACGAAGCTCCCGCGCTGAAAAAAATCGTCACGAGCGAAACCGTCACTTGCACGGACATTGACGCGGCGATAAAAATTATTTGCGCAACCGACGCCGTCGACTACTGCCGGACGCGGGCTGAAGCGCATATCGAATCGGCGCGGGTAAATCTTCCGTCGTCGCTGAAAGTTTCCGTCGCGCTTGCTCTCGAACAAATTGCCGAATTCGTCGTCGACCGCACGAGATAAATT
>CAMUZL010000216.1 GCA_947165185.1 uncultured Selenomonadales bacterium | reverse complement strand
GATTCTTGAAGTCCGGGCGTTTCCGTCGAATTTTATTTCTCGTGGACAGAAATTCCCTTGGCGAACAAGCGCAGGATGTTTTCAACGATGTTAAGCTTGAAGACTTTTTGCCGCTCAATAAGATTTACAACATCAACGGTCTTGAGGCGAGATTTTTCGACAGAGAAACGCGCTTGCAAATATCAACCGTTCAAAGCATGGTCAAGCGAATTCTTTATAACGACGAAAATTCTTTACCCGGAGTGACGGATTTTGACTTGATAATTATCGACGAGGCTCATCGCGGCTACATTCTCGATGTGGAAATTCCTGAAGCCGAACAAATTTTTTGTAACCAACTCGACTATCGGAGCAAATATCGCACGGTAGTTGAGTATTTTGATGCCGTGAAAATTGCGCTGACAGCGACGCCCGCTTTGCACACCACAGAAATTTTTGGTGCGCCCGTATTTAAATACACGTATCACGAAGCCGTTATCGACGGGTATCTTGTCGACCATGACCCGCCGCACCGTCTGAAAACCAAATTGGGCGAAGAGGGTATCCACTACACGAAGGGCGAAATCATAACAACTTGCGACTCCGTGACGGGGGAACTCATCAACAGCGAATTACTCGAAGACGAATTGAGCTTTGACATCGACAATTTTAATCGTCAAGTCGTCAACGACAATTTTAATCGCGTTGTTCTTGAGGAGATTTCAAATTACATTAATCCGGAAGGTTTGGGCAAGACGTTAATTTTCGCCGTAAATGACATGCACGCCGATTTAATCGTTCATATCTTGAAAGAAATTTTTTCGCAACGCGGTGTTGACAATGATGCCATTATGAAAATCACGGGAAGCATAGGGGACAAAAGACGTGTGCTTGACGCCATTCGACGTTTCAAAAATGAACGCTTCCCGAATATTGTCGTGACAGTTGACTTGCTCACAACTGGCGTCAATGTGCCGAAAATTGATACGCTCGTTTTTATGCGCCGCGTAAAGTCGAGAATCCTCTTTGAACAAATGCTCGGACGGGCAACGCGGCTTTGCCCTGAAATCGATAAAACACACTTCAAAATTTTTGATGCTGTCGATGTTTACAACGCGCTTGAACCCGTCAGCGAAATGAAACCCGTTGTCGCCAACGTCACAGAAACTTTCGCCCAACTCCTCGAAAGGCTCGAAACTCTCGACGACGATAAAGCCGTTCAAAATCTTGTCAATCAAATCATCGTCAGGCTTCGCCGCCGCAAACTTGACGACACCGCAAAAGACTTCATCGACACGCTTAAGACTTTGCCCGCGCTGGACGCCAAAGCTTTTCTCCTAAGCCACGCGGACGCTTTGCAAGAAAAAATTTTTCGCGGCAGAGAGTTTGTCATCTCCGATCATGAAGACGAACTGATTGCGCATGAAATTGGTTTTGGTGAAGGCAAACGCCCGCAGGATTATCTTGACGAGTTTACCGAATTTATTACGACAAATAGAAATGAAATTGCCGCGTTGAACATCGTCTGCACGCGCCCGAAAGATTTGACTCGTGCTGACTTGAAAAAGTTGGAAGTTGCTTTGAGCGAAAGAACTTTCACGGCAAAACATTTGAGCGGGGCAATTTCCAAATTGACCAACGCAGAAATAACGGCCGACATAATCAGCTTGATTCGGCGTTATGCTCTTGGCGCGGAACTTTTGGGACACGAAGAAAAAATCAAGCGTGCGGTCGCTCGACTAAAAACCACTCACGATTTTTCCGAACAGGAATTGAAATGGCTCGCTCGAATCGAAAAATATTTACTCAACGAGTCTTTGATAAATCCCACTGTCTTCGATGAACCCGGCACAGCTTTTAAAACGCAAGGCGGATTCAAACAAATCGACAAGGTTTTTTGCGGCGAACTGGCGAATATTCTTGATGAACTGAATCGCTATCTTTACGACGACGGAGGGAACGCCGCGTGAACAATCGGGAAATTGTTGCCAAACTGTGGAATCTGTGCAATGTTCTGCTTGACGACGGAATCACTTATCATCAGTATGTTACCGAGCTGACGTATATTTTATTTCTCAAAATGGCGAAAGAGACCGAAACCGAAGAAAAAATCCCCGAAGGTTATCGCTGGAAAAATCTTTCGTCCAAAAGCGGCATTGAGTTGAAAAATTTTTATAAGGCGTTGCTCACTCATCTCGGCGAAAAATGTACGGGACGTATTCGCGAAATTTATCAAGGCGCATCAACCAACATCGATGAGCCCAAAAACCTTGAAAAAATTATTTCCAGCATTGACGCACTTGACTGGTTTTCGGCTCGTGAAGAAGGCCTCGGCAATCTCTATGAAGGACTCCTCGAAAAGAACGCCAACGAAAAAAAATCGGGCGCGGGTCAATATTTCACGCCTCGCGTCCTTATTGATGTCATTGTCCGATTGATGAAACCGCAGGCGGGCGAACTCTGCAACGACCCTGCTTGCGGCACTTTCGGCTTTATGCTTGCCGCCGCACAATACGTTCGCGACCATACCGATAATTTCTTTGACTTGTCGGAGGAAGATCAAATCTTTGAAACGGAGTTGGCTTTCACGGGTTGCGAACTCGTTCACGACACCCACCGCCTTGCGCTGATGAATGCCATGTTGCACGGACTTAACGGGAAAATTATTTACGGCGATACACTCTCCGAAATCGGTAAGACAATGAAAAATTTCGATCTCATTTTGAGCAATCCGCCGTTCGGTACGAAAAAGGGCGGCGAACGTGCCACCCGTGATGATTTAACTTACCCGACGAGCAACAAGCAGTTGAATTTCCTGCAACATTTTTATCGCAGTCTCAAGCCGAACGGACGCGCTGCAGTTATTTTGCCCGATTATGTTCTTTTCGCTGAAGATGCCGGCGAACGGATTCGCGTTGACTTCATGAACAAATGCAACCTGCACACTGTTTTGAGACTTCCGACAGGAATTTTTTATGCGAAGGGCGTCAAGACAAATGTCCTGTTTTTCACTCGCGGCACGACTGACGAAGGTAATACCCGTGAAGTTTGGTTCTATGACCTGCGGACTAATATGCCTTCTTTTGGCAAGACCAATCCGCTTCGGAAAGAACATTTCGCTGACTTTGAAAAGGCTTTCGAGTCTGAAGACCGTCGCGCAGTTCATGACGAAAGATTTAACGTCTTCACGCGGGAGCAAATCGCCGATAAGAAAAATTCTCTCGACCTCGGCTTGATTCGCGATGATTCGGTTGTCGATGCTACTGAATTGCCAGATCCGATTGCTCTCGGCGAAGACGCGATAGACGACCTTCAAGAGGCTGTCGACTTGCTTCAAGGTGTCGTCAAGAAATTGCGCACGTTGGAGGCAAGGCAATGATTCAGAAAGACGAGCAACCTTATCCGATTCCCGACGGTTGGCAGTGGGTGACTTTGGACAGCGTCGCCAAAATAATCATGGGACAATCGCCAAGCGGCGATGCAACAACTGACGACGCAAGTTATACGCCTTTAATCGGCGGTGCGGCTGATATGGGCGATGATTGCCTGTCGATAATTCGCTACACAAAAAAGCCAACCAAGCTTTCTGAAAAAGGCGACGTTATCATTTGTATTCGTGCCACACTCGGTAAACCTATTTTTTCAGACGGTAAGTATTGCTTAGGCAGAGGCGTTGCGGCTCTTCGTCCTAGCACAGTCTTAAAAGATTTTCTTCGATACGCACTGATAAATTTTGAGCAATATCTTTATGACAACGCAAACGGGACGACGTTCCTGCAAATCGCAAGCAAGCCTTTGAAGCAAATGCCTTTTCCGCTCCCGCCACACGACGAACAGCAACGCATAGTTGAATTGATTGACGAACTGTTTGCCAAACTTTACGAGGTTAAGGCATTGGCTCAAGGTGTCGTCGACGGCTCAGAATTTCGGCGGGCGGCTATCCTGCACAAAGCTTTTACTGGCGAGCTAACCGAACTTTGGCGCGACGAACACGGCACCACTCTCGACAGCTGGGAAAGAC
>CAMUZL010000215.1 GCA_947165185.1 uncultured Selenomonadales bacterium | reverse complement strand
TGTGCCTTAGGAGAGAGAATCATCGTCATGTTCTTGCCCTCAAGTTTGGCGTTGCGCTCAACCGTCACGAATTCTTCGAGAGCTTTGGCAAGTTTGTTTAAAATTTCGCTGCCCAATTCCGGATGCGACAGTTCACGCCCGCGAAACATAATTGTAACCTTGACTTTGTTGCCTTCTTCGATAAAGCGTTGAGCATTTTTGAGTTTGACTTCAAAGTCGTGTTGCTCGATGTTCGGGCGGAGTTTGACTTCCTTAATCGTGATGATTTTTTGTTTCTTGCGGACTTCTTTTTCGCGCTTCTGTTGCTCGTAACGATATTTCCCGAAATCCATAATTCGGCAAACGGGCGGTCTTGCTTTGGGTGCAACCTCGACCAAATCAAGATGTTTGTCTTCGGCAAGCTTGAGCGCGTCTTTGGTGAGCATGACGCCGAGTTGTTCGCCGTTCGCATCGGTCACGCGAACTTCACGAATACGAATCTCGTCGTTGATTCTCAAAGATTCCCTGCTAATAGAAATACACCTCCCGGGGCGCGTCGGAAAAAAATTAAAGGCGGCAATTAAACCGCCCGCGATTCTCAACACAAAAAAATTTTGCAACCGCGTCAACACAGTTAAGGTCAACGGGTGAGAAGCGCCGGCTCCTGCTTAACGCGGCAAAGTTTATCACAGCGTTTTGCCGGTGTCAATCGCCGCCAAAAATTTTCGTCGCAATTGCATCAACTGCCGCCAAAAATTTTCATTGCAACCGCGTCACTCGTTGCAAGCGTGCCGAATTAATGTTAAAATCGCCGAAAGTTTTTTTGAGCGGAGTGAACGGAAATGAACGGTAGCGAAAACGGTTACGCGGGCGCATTATTTTTTGCGCTGATAAGTTTGGGTGCGGTTTTAAAAGTTGATGACGTGATTGGTCTTTTCGTCGGCGCGGCAAGTGCCCTGTTCGCGGCGGTAAGTTTGCGGCGGGCGTTGGTTAAATCCGCGCAGGCTAACGAGGAAGATCATCAGCGAATCGAAATTCAACTGCAACAACTGCGCAGGAAGTTCAGCGAAACTTCCTCGACAAACGTCGCGGCAATGAGCACGGTAAACGACGTGGCACAAATCATGCAAGAAAATTTGCAGGTTATTCGTGCGCAACTTTCGGAGCTGGACAACGTGAGCGACTTGACGCGCAACATTGAAGGAATTCGCTCGGCGTTGGCAAATTTGGAAGAACATTCTTCCGCGCTCAATATCACGCTGGAAAAATTTTTGTCCGTCGTCACGTCGCAGGAAAAATCTTCAGCCGAAACCGAACCGGTAAAAAAATCTTTCATGACGCTCAACACCACGCTGGAAAAATTTTTGTCCGCCACCGCATCGCAAAAAAAATCTTCCGACGAAACTAAAATTATCACAACGTCATTCACCGCGCTCGCCGACGAAGTCAAAAAGCTCAACGAAAGTGCCGCCGCAAATAAACAAGCATTGCAGACCGTGCTGAAACTTTTGCAACTGGTCGGGCAAGGCATGAAAACTCCCGCTTACTCGAAAAACCTTGAAAATATAAATTCGTCCGTGGAAACTTTGGCGGCTCGCGGCTCGGATTTCGTCGCGCTGAAAAATTCCGTCGACGACGCGCAGAAAAATCTTTCCGAACTCGTGCGAATCAGCTCGAACATTTCCAAAAACTTTTCGTCGACGCTCGACGATTTGCGTTTGGATGTCGCAAAACTTTCCGCAAAACTCGAAGCACTCAATTCGTCGCAGGACAATCATGCCGCGCTGACTTCGCAGGATATTAATCTGTTAAAGAAAATCGCCGCGAAGATTAACCTTAAATAGTTTCTTCACAGCGACAACGTTTGATTATCGAAACGGTGTGCCAAATTGTTTGGTTACTTTTTAAAAGAAAATCGCCGCGAAAATCAACTTGAAGTAATTCGCGACGATAATTTGAGCTTTTAGCTTGAAGCTTTTAGCTTTTAGGATTTGAGCTTTCTTTTAGGATTTTAGCTTTTAGCGGAAACGACTTCGGCTGAAAGCTACCCCCTGAAAACTTGATTACGCATTGTGGAAAGGAGCCGCCAAAATGATTCTTCGTGCCGAAGTCGACATTTTCGACGTGATGGAAGAAAATTCTTATTTCTATATCGACGACGACACCCGCCGAGGATTTTTAATCGACCCCGGCGCACAGCCCGACGAACTTTTGAAACTCGCCGAACAACACGAATTCACCATAGAAAAAATTTTGCTCACGCACGGGCATTACGACCATATCGGTGCCGTCAACGAAATTCGCGCCGCGCTGAAAATTCCCGTGATCATGGGCAGAGGCGGAAATTTTTACGCGCTCGACGCAATGAACAACGGCTCAAAATATTTCGGCGACGGAATTATTATTGAGGACGTGACAATCATCAACGACGGGAGCGAAATTACTTTGGACGCGAATAAAAATTTCGGCGTGAAAGTTATCGCCGCGCCCGGCCACACGCTAGACGGCACGATTTATTACAGCGCAACCGATAACGTGGCTTTTGTCGGCGACACGATTTTTTTCGGCGGACACGGGCGAACGGATTTGGCGGGCGGCTCCGAACGCGATTTGATGAACACAATCCGTAATAAAGTTTTTGCGTTGCCCGACGAAACGGTTTTGCTTTGCGGGCACGGACGCGCCACCACCGTCGCCGACGAAAAATTTCGCCCGTGGTATGCTTAAATGTCCGCGTCGACTCCGTGAGCGTCAAAGACTTTGAGAATTTCTCTGAGCTTAGTTTTTTCGGGATTGTAGTCAATCGTCGTTTCGCCGTCGTGCGCGTGAATATGAACGTACAGCACACCCGCCAAGCCGAGCAAATTTTTTTCGACAGCCGCCGCACTTTCGGGCGTGTAACCTTTGGCCGTGAACTGCAGGCGCGTGTTGCCCGCACCTTCGCCGCAACCGCATTCTTTACACATAATCAAAACACCTCCGCAAAAATTTACCAAATCTGTGCCGCAAAAGCCCCCTTGCTTTAGCTGTGAGGCTGAAGCGGCACAAATAATTTGATTCCAACGATAATCCACTGTATAATTTGAATCGCCGGTTTAGTCAAAACCGGTCATAGGGATACGGTTAGTGCTGTCCGATAAATCAGCGCATTGAAAGGACGTGCAGTTGGCAGAAAAACACGCTCTGCCGTAAAATCCAACGTCGCAGTTAAGGCTGCGGTACGGGGCGTACTATAAAAGTATCTACGGAGACAGCTTCAAAGTAGTAGAAGCCGAGGCACCGGCCACGACGCAAGTCGCGTTGCTGATTTTGTTAAGTGTTTGCGGCAACAAGTGTTCGTTAGACCTTGCGGCTTAAGCCGAGCTGAAAATATTTAATTGAAAATCAGAAGCCCCCGTCTTTAAGCGTGGGGAGTGTCACCGCCGAATTATACAGCGCGAAAAATTTTTCAACAACCCCCTGCGCAGGTTCAACGAAAGGAAACGTTATGTCAAAACTTTTACTCGTGTTTATTGGCGGCGGACTCGGAGCCGTGTCGCGATTTTTGGTGACGACGGCACTCGCGGGCAAGCTGGGCAACTTTCCGCTGGGCACGCTCGCCGCGAATTTTTTCGGCAGTTTGCTGATGGGTTTGGTTGTCGGAATTCTTGCCGGTCGCGCCAATTTGGAATCGGTCAGACTTTTCGTCGCCGTGGGATTTTTGGGCGGCTTTACAACTTTTTCGTCGTTTTCCGCCGAAACGCTGGCACTGATTCACGGCGGACAAATTTTTTCTGCGGTGACAAATGTCGTCGTCAGTGTCGCGGCGGGTCTTGCGGCTTGCGCGGTCGGCATGAAACTTATTGGAGGGAACTGAAATGGCAAAAGCTTTAATCGTCGTGGACATGCAAAATGATTTCGTCACGGGCGCACTCGGTACGAAAGAGGCACGTGAAATGTTGCCGCGTCTCGTGAAAAAACTTGAGGACATCGAAGCGGAAGGCGCAATCGACGTTATCTTCACGCAGGACACGCACGGCGAAAATTATTTGGAGACGCAGGA
>CAMUZL010000214.1 GCA_947165185.1 uncultured Selenomonadales bacterium | reverse complement strand
TGTTTGCGAATTCGCCCGCGTCGAGTGAAATATTTTCGGGCGCGTTCAATCGTTCGTCGCGGTTGTCCGCAAATTTTTTTTCAAAGAAACTGCGGTTGTTGTTGGCAGGATTTTCGCCGCGAGCTTTGTCGGTATTTAGCGGTGTGGATTTTGCGGTCGTCGACGTGTTCGAGCCGTCTTTTAAATTCTGAACACTTTCGCGAACTTTTTCTGCAAGGCGATTTTCCGGCGTTTTAGCTGTTTCGGGTTGGTTTGGCGTATCAGCCTGTTTTGACGCCGTGTTTTGTTCAGAACCTTGAAATGCGGAAATTCCGTCCTTGGTTGCCTCGGCAAGTTGCGCTTGTAGCTCCGTTAATTGTTGTGTCGACGTTGACAAATTTTGAATATCTTCAACAATGCGGTCGCCTTCAATTTTCTGGAAAGTGTCCGACGTTTGCTGTGCCGATTGAGCCAATGAATCTTGCGCTTCACTTGCCGTTTGTGCCGAATTGCCTAACGAAAACATTTGGTCGACAAGTTCTTTTCCTTCGCCTGATAATTGTTGGGCAAGCTGATTTTGAATTTTCGCCTCGTCCGCCTCTACGCCTAATTCAAGTGTGCGTCCTTGTGCGCTTTCGGGACGCTTCAAATAATTGTCGCCTTCGTTACTGCGTGCCTTCGACGCTTTATTTTCTAGTGCGCGAATTTCGTTTATGTACCAATAATCGAGCTTGCCTTTTGTTTCGTCGTCGAGCATACCTTCTTTTTGAAAGTCGCGATATTGGCGGTAGTATTCTTGTTGTGCCCTGCGAACGTCTTGCTCGTATTGGGAATGCTCCTGCGCGAAGATTTTATCTTCGAGCGATTGCATTTTGCCTTTCATCCGGTCAACGGAACGTTCAAAAGCCTCCGCTTCTTTCGACGCTGATTCTGCGATTACGCCCGAAATTTCTCTTGCGGTCTCGGCTTTCTCAAGTTGAGCGTCTTTCCAAAGGTCAATGTCGCGCAGTTCCTTTTCAAAAGCCGTGTGCGTCATGCGGAATTGAATATCGGCGGCGTTTTCAAAATGTTGGTTCGCCCGTTCCTCCGCTTCTTCGCGAATTCGATTAAGTTCTTCCTGATGGTCGCGTTCAATCTTTGCCGCCTTCGCCGCATGTAAGGCAAGGAGCGTTTCCCTCTCCTCGTTGGATGCTTGTAACTTGTCCGTAAGTTCGCGCTGTAGCCACAAGTCATTTTGGGCTTTGGCTTTTCCATATTCGTCGTCGCCAAATTGCAAATCAAGATTTAGGTCTTCCAACTCATCTTTGAATTGCTGAACACGTTGCGCTCCGTATTGGCTTAAAACGTCGCCCGCTTCTGCGACGCCATCTGAAAATCCATCAATGCCCTGCGCGGCATTTTCTGCCGCCGTTCTGGTTTCGGACAGTTCGGCATTGTATGCACGTTGTCTTTCTTCGGCGCGCTGAGTTATGCCCGTGTATTTTCCAAGGTCGCTAAAAAATTCCGAAAAAGCTTCGCTCACCAGTGAGCCTTTGCCGTCCAACCAGCCTGCATCGCGGAAATCATTTGGGTCTCTAGAGAGCCTATAGGCGTCGTATAAATCGCGCAACGCCTTGCGTGCATTGTCTAAGTAACCACTTGGCGTAAGCGCAAATGTGTCGCTGAGCGCAAATGTGTCGCCAAACGTAGAATCCAGCTTGCTTTCTATCGTCGAGAAAGTTTCCGCCACGATAAAGCCCCAACGCTGAATTGCGTCCTTGTTTTCGACAAGCGTTTGTGTGCCATCGCGAATTATTTCAAAAAACTTTGTCCCTGCCGCTTGAGCCGCAGGGACAAAAATATTGCCGATTGCCGCTTTCAGTTCGCTTGATTGTTCCTCCAAACGCCCAAACGCACGGTCGAGTTCGTGAAGTTGGTCGGTGTTGATATCCGCGTTGAAAATTTGAGCGGCGTCTTCCCGTGCTTCTTTCAGCCGCTGAAAGTATTGAATAATATCGCGAACGCCCGATTCGCCGCCCGTCAACTGTAGAAACTCTATGCCTTCGCCCGCCGCGTCTGCTTTCTCCCACGCCCGATAAACTTCGTCGGTGATGTCCTTGAATTCTTTCAGCCTGCCCGTCGCGTCGGTAATTTGTGCGCCATATTTTCGGAGCGCAATGAATTCCGGGTCGTCATATTCGCCTTTGACATAAGCATCGGTGATGCCGCGAATGTAGCCTTCTATGTCACCAATATCGCCGCCGCCGAGTTTTACCTGCCGCAAAAATTGTTTCGTGTCGGGAAGTGACATATTCAGTTCGTAGGATTGATTTTGTAGTTCGCGAAACTGTTCAAGCAGGTCTTGAACTGCCGTCGCCGCCGCGCCGAATCCCGCAGTTATCGCGCTTGCCGCCATTCCTACCGCTTGAAACTTCGTCGGGATTTCGGGGAGCATGTTTGACAGCTCGTCAAAGATACCGTTCGATTCGCCCGTCGTGTCGTTTAGCCGTCTTGATTCCCGTTCAAGATTTGCCAACGCTAATCTCTCACGTTCAAGCCGAACTTCTGCCCGCTGAACTGCCGCGTTGGTCGTGCCGTGTGTCGCCGCCAATCTGCGAAATTCAGCGTCGAGCAATCTGACGCGGTCACGTTGGATACTCATCTGCTGATTTAATGCGTCTTGCCTTATCTGCAGAATTCTTTCGGCGTCGGCAGTCTCATCAAGTCCCGCAATCTGAACTTCGCCACGCAACCGAATCAGATTGTTTTCGCGATTGAGCCGCTGAATATTTTCCCTAACCGTCCTGTCTGCCGCCACAAATCCCGATTCTAAGTCTGCTAAATTTAGACCCAACGTCATAAACAATGAATCAACATTTTCTGCTGCCACTCATCTCACCTCCCAACACTTTTAAAAATTCATGATTTGATCAATGAAGGCGACGCCGCCGCTAAACGGTTTATGTTTTGGCGACGACGTTTTTTTGTTGCCGACTTTTCGCCGTGACGCTTCCCGCGCAGATTTTTCATCAAACGCCGCGTCAATCTTTGAATCAACCACTTCTAAATCCAGCAAAATTTCAAGCGGCATTTCCTCAATCTCCGCAAACGACAAATGATAATCTTTTAGCCATGTCCGCAAATGCGTCAAATATTGTTCGTAAGGGGAAAGACTTAAGCTGACAGTGCCTTTCCCTCGTCGGCGTTTTTTGCAATTTCTTCGCTCTTGCCCGAAACAAGATTAATGACAAATCTTTCAATTCGGAATGCAAGCGGCATGATTTCTTCGAGCGGCAAGTCAAGCACGTCGTCTGCCGTCACACCGTCAAAAAATTTCGCGATAAACTCTGCCGCTTCCTCAACCATTGCGGAATTGCTGAATTTAAAATCGCTCTCCTTGTATTCGCTGACAAGGCGGAAAGCACGTCCGTCGATTGTTTTCATCTCGAACGTTTTGTCGCCGATTGTGATTGTCGGTCTGTCCATGATGTTCCCTCCAATACAGCAGAAAAGCCGCCCGCTGGGGACGGCTTCCGCTGAAAACCCTTGCGGGTAAGAAATAAAAGTTGGACCCTTGCGGGTTGGATGCCGGAATTCGTTTACTCGATATTGTGAATAACCTTGATTGAATCCTTGACTATCTCGAATTTGCCTTGGACTTCGATGACCGCCATCTTGACGATACGTTTCTGCGGCGGATTGGTGATAAGTGTCTGTTCGGCGAAAAACCAATATTTGACGCCGTGAACAATTTGCGCGCCAAAGTAAATAATCGGTTTGTAGCTTGCGCCCGCCAATCCCGCATTTTCAATCGCCGACGCCGCACTCGCAATTCTCTGCGGCAGTTTCGTCATGTCGGTGATAACGTCGTATTCAATCGCGCCAACTTTGTTTGCCATGTTTGTTTCCTCCTGAGCTTTGTTGTTTTTGAGCCAGTTGAAGGCGTAGCCCACCGGTTCTTCAATCGGCGGACTAACCTTCATGCTCACGCGGCATTTGTTGTTGAACGTTGCCTTGAACTTTTCAATGTCTTGCACCGCTTCTGCCCATGTATCCGCCTCAATATAAATGTCCGTAATCATGATTCAATCCCTCC
>CAMUZL010000213.1 GCA_947165185.1 uncultured Selenomonadales bacterium | reverse complement strand
ACGAAACGGTTGCCAAAGCCCGCGAACTCGGTTACGTGACGACAATGTTCGGCAGACGGCGTTATCTGCCCGCGATTAAAAGCCCGAATTTTAATTTGCGCTCTCTTGCGGAACGCATGGCAATGAATACGCCGATTCAGGGGACTGCCGCCGACGTTATCAAGCTGGCGATGATTCGCGCCGAAAAAAATCTGAGCGAACTCGACAGCCGCATAATCGTACAGGTTCACGACGAACTTGTTTTGGAAGTGAAAACTTCCGAACTTGCCGCCGTCGAAAAAATTTTGCGTGACGCAATGGAAAACGTCGCAAAATTTTCCGTGCCGCTGATTATCGACGTGCATTCGGGTGCGAACTGGGCACTTGCAAAATGACGTAAAAATTTTTCCTCTGCGCTTGCAGGGGATTTTTTTTTGCGTGTCGAATCAAACTTGCGTTTTAAAAATTTTAAAGGGTTGGGGGAGATGTTGATGTCAAGCTCAGTCGACACGATGAAAAATTTTTTTAACGTGTTGAAACTCTACGCTTACGACGAGACAACCGACGGCGTTACGATTTTAGATCAGGCTGTCAAAACCGTTTCGCGCTTTTCGAGTCTTCAAGACGCGGTGAATAATTTCGTTTACGATATGGCTTCCGTCACGGCGACGGCGGGCGCGACTCAAAGTTTGTATCAAAATTGCGGAATTGTTCTCGGCGCGAATTACGATTACAGCGTCGACACGGGCGCGGTCACGGGCTACAACGCGGGCAACGCGCTGATTAAAAACGCTCAAGATATCGTCCCCGAAAACGCATTGCTCACGCAAGTCGCTTACCCCGCGTCGACGATAACTTATCACACCTACACGGGCAACGACGGGCAAACTTTTTATTTCACGCTGGTTTATCCGTCAAGCATTTTGGAAGTTCGCGACGACGACACGGGAATAATCAACGCGCAGGGCTATTACGACACGGCTTACGCGCAAAATGTTTATCTGCAACCGAATCAATATTATTACACTTATCCCGACGAATACGGCTATTATTACGTCGTCAGTTACGCGGAGGCAATCGCGGGCATTTACACAATGATGACGGGCATTGAAAATTTTTGGGCGACGGAAGGTCTCAAACTCGCTTACGATTCTTTCGGGCTGGACTTCAACGGAAAAAATTTGCATATCGTTTTCGGCATAAATCAGGATTCGCAGGCAGCCACCGGGCCGACCGCTTACGACCCGCAACACGATACGACATTGCCCGCCACCGACATTGAAATCGAAATTAACATGCCGCTTTACGCGATAATCAACGCCGCCGACCCGAACGGCAACACCAACGTTTACGACGGCAGTTATCAAAATTATCTTGACCGAACAATCGCGCACGAACTTGTTCATGCAGTAATGCAAGCGAACGGAGTTTTTAAAAACGGTATGCCCGAATTTTTCACGGAGGGCGTCGCGGAACTCGTTCACGGGCTTGACGACTACGACGGCGATCACACGGATACAATTTTGTCGCTCGCAAGCAATCCGACTTATCTTGCAAGTTCGTTGCCGTTTGAATCGGGCACGGGCACGAACGAAGCTTATCCCGCCGGTTACATGTTCCTGCGCTATCTGTGTCATCAAAGTTTGGACACGCAAGTTTCAATCGGCAACGGCACAACGCCCGAACTTTTCGGCTACACGAGCGGCGAAGAAATTATCAGCGGCGCGGCGAACGGCAGTCAAATTAATTTGGCGGACGGAATCGGATTCGCGGGAATTTCCGCCGACGAAGATTTAACCGTCACGACTTCTGCGGGACAAATAATCGTTCGTGACGCACGCGACAAGATTTTAAATTTCGCTGACGCTTACGGAAATGTTTTTGAGCGCGCATATTTTGCAAGCGGTTCCGGCACCGTCGACGGACGCGGCTTGAGCGGCATTGAAATTATTTACGGCGGAAATTTTTCGGACAACACGATTTACGCGGGCGACGGCGGCTCGCAACTTTGGGGCGGCATTTACGGCAACGATGTACTTTTCGGCGGCGCGGGCGCGGACGAATTCATTGCGGGCACGGCTTGCGGCGCGGACGTGATTTACAACGCAAACGCGGGCGACACGGTCAACTTGTCGACAACGTCATTAACTCAGCTTGTCAACGCCACGATAAACGCGAACGGAATTTTTATCCAAACTGTTGACGGCTCGTCGGTTGCGGTCATGGGCGAAGTCGGCTCGGCGTTCAGATTCGCGGGCGGTGAAATTTTCGTAGCAGACCAATCGTCGGGGCAGTGGACGCGCTTGAATTGATTCGGCGGAAAAATTTTTCTTGTAACCGATAACACGCCGATATAAAATTTCCCAAAACAAAGGAGGTTTCCGCATGAAAAAATTTTTTTCGTTACTTTCGTTCATGGTGATTATGTTCGTTTCAGCGACCGTCGCCAACGCCGATCCCGTAATTCGACTCGAAATTACGGGCGTTGATTTTGATCCTCCGAACGGCACACTTACGCTCTACACGACGCTGACCAACGTCGGCGACAAAGACGCGGAAGTTCACACGCTCAACGTGGATAAGCTCACGATTTCGGCAGGAGACGGCTCAAATCAAGTGTTGTTCTCCGCCGAAAATTTCACGCTTAAAATTCCGCCGTGTTACCTTAAAGCGGGCGGGCAGTCCGTTAATGTCGAATGGGTTATGCAAGCTCAGCTTCCCGAATACAGCGGCGAAGTACACAGCGACATGAACGGCGAAGTCGTTTTCAACATCATTAACTGAAAAAATTTTCCACGGCTTACGCAAAAATATTTTCCGTCGACAAACTCGGCGGAAATTTTTTTGCGATGACGTTACGGCTTTGCGACAACATTACGGTAGCGGGACAGTTAATCAAATTGTTCCGCCGCTTTTAAAGCGGCTTGACTTGAAGTCGGCTTGACGTGATAATCTTGCGACAAGGAGAGTGATTCACTTGACAACGAAAAAATTTTTGGCGGCGGGCTTGAGCGCGGGAATTTTTCTTGCAACCAATCTCGTGACGGCGGAGGCGGCGACAATGAGCGACAAGACAAAAGCAACCAAAATCGTGCAGACGGCGGGCAGAAAAAATCTCGGAGACTTCGCGCCGGAATTCGCCCGTTACAACGACGATATTCTTTTCGGCGAAGTTTGGAGCCGCAACGATATTTTGAGCTTGCACGACCGCAGTATCGTCACAATCTGCGCGCTCGTCGGTTCGGGCATTTTGGACAGCTCGTTGAAATATCACATTCAAACCGCGAAGAAACACGGCGTCACCCGCGACGAAATGGTTGAGATTATTACACAGCTCGGCTTTTATGCGGGCTGGCCGAAAGCGTGGGCGGTCTTCCCAATGGCGAAAGAAGTTTACGGCGACGACGCGGCGGGAACTTTTGAAAACGTCGGCAAAAAAATTGAGCAGACTGCCGGCAGAAAAAATCTCGGAGACTTCGCGCCGGAATTCGCCCGTTACAACGATGATATTCTTTTCGGCGAAGTTTGGTCGCGAAATAATATTTTGTCCGTGCACGACCGCAGTATCGTCACCGTGTCGACTTTAATTGGCGCGGGAATTTTTACGGACGCGCTGAAACATCACATTGCCAACGCGAAAAATAACGGCGTCACGAAAGATGAGATGGTCGAACTTATTACGCAACTTGCCTTTTACGCGGGCTGGCCGAAAGCCTGGGCAACGTTCCCGATGGCGCGTGAAGTTTACGGCGATTGACATGAAGCGGCGAGAATTTTTGAAAGTCGTCGGATTGGGCGCAGTCACGCTTTACTTGAGCGGTTGCGGCACGGCGGCGACGAATTCAACGGGCAATGAAGTTTCCGCGCAAAAAGTTTCGGGAGGCAACGCAATGAGAATTGTCGTGATTAACAGCAGTCCGCATTCGGAAGAACAATCGACTTCGCGTTATTTGGCTCAACGTTTCGTCGACGGCGCGAAATCGGCGGGACATGAAATTTTTATCTTCGACGCGGCGAACGAAGACACGCACCCTTGTCGCGGCTGTGACACGTGCGGCATGGACGGCGATTGCATTTTCA
>CAMUZL010000212.1 GCA_947165185.1 uncultured Selenomonadales bacterium | reverse complement strand
ACAACAAGCTGAAAAATATCCCCGTAATTATTATGACCGACACGCGGGACTTTTCAATCCTCAGCGAAATCAGCAAATCTACGGCGGCGGGCTACGTTCGCAAGCCCGACATTTCCGAAGATGGTTTGGCTTTGATTGAAGAAAAACTCCGTCAGCGCAGATAAATTTTTGTCGAGGTGGCAACGTGGATAAAAATTTATTTCTGTATAATTTGGCGGTCGTTGCGATTTTAAAAAACGAAGGACGTTACATCAAAGAGTGGCTCGACTATCACCTGCTTGCGGGCGTCGACCACTTTTATCTTTTCGACAACGATTCGACCGACGATTACAACGAAATTATTGCGCCGTATGTCAACGCGGGTTTGGTCACGAGTGCGCCTTTGGCGGGCAAATCTCCGCAATTCGCCGCGTATGATTTTGCCGTGCACGATTGGCGATTTTTTTGCCGATACATGGCGTTTGTCGATTTGGACGAATTTATTTTCCCGAAAACGGGTCAAAGCATTGTCGAAACGTTGGACGAAATTTTGTCGCATGTACCCGACGCGGCGGGCGTGGCGATTAATTGGCAACTTTTCGGCTCCGACGGGCAAAAGACGGCGGATTATTCCAAAGGCGTTTTGGAACGATTCACGCGTCGCGCTCCCGTCGATTGGGTTGTCCCGATTCCGCACCGCGACATCCCCGGCGGCAATTCGCAAATAAAAACCGTCGCCAATCCGCGAAAAATATTTTTGTTTTCCAGTGCACATTTTCCGACTTATTTCGGTGGCGAGTATGCAATTAACGAAATCGGCGGGCGCGTCGATTCGTATTGCAACAATCCCGTCACCGCCGAAAAAATTGTCGTTAATCATTACAACGTTAAAAGCCGCGAAGAATTTTTGATTAAGGTGAACAAAGGCCGCGCCGACAAAGATGAAAATTATTTTACCGTCGAATGGTTTGACATGTACGACCGCAACGAAGTTTTCGACGACGGGATTTTAAGATACCGCGCCGCCCGTGCAGAAAATTTTTCGTTGCCGAATGACGAGCAAAGATTTTTCCGCGTGCATGACGCTTTGACGAAAATTCTTTCGGCGTATGCTTCGGGAAAAACTTTTTCGTTGGAAACGGCGTTGACGTGCCGCGCCGTGAGTTCACTGTTGCGGAAAAATTTTCCTTACGACGAGCATTTTAAAGTTTACGAAGAGGCCGCACTTGCCGCCGTGCTGAATTCGCTTGACGGGCTGAATTTCGCGGACGTGCAACTTTTGCTGAGCGGACTGCCCGAAATTCTCAAGTTGCCGTATCCCGCCGTTGACGACCTGCGCGGCGCGTGCCTGCAAATAATTTCGCGAACGATGGACTTCATGCGGGCGAAAGAATTTTGGCGAGATTTCGTCGACTTGGATAATCTGCGGCGACTTTTGGAGGCGTGGCGATGAATTCGGCGATTGTTTACGCGGCGGACACGTTACGGCTGAAAAAATTTTTGACCGACCCGAATTATCTTGACTGCGAAATTTCGGCGGCGGTGATTGAAAATTTTTCAGACGAAAAAATTCCCGTGCCGGAACTCGATGACGTTCGGAAGTCGCGCCCGAATTTCCCGCCGACACTCGACGCAATTTCGCCGCAAGACGTGAAAACTTCCGTCGACGCGGTTTTTATTTTGTCCGCAAAAAATTTCCCCGCAACCGTCAATCAGCTAATCAAGTGCGGAATTGCGCCGCGAAAAATTATTCGCTGGCACGAAAACGAAATTGAGCCGCTGAGTTTCCAACTGCGTGACGGCTCGCAACTGGTCTGTTTTGAAGGTTTGGAGTTTCACGTTAAAAATCTGCGCGACAAAGAATTCGTCGACCAAACTTTTTTCCGGCTGACGAATCAAAAAAATTTACGCCGTAAATCGCTGAACGAATTGCCGAAACTTTTGCAGGCGCGCTATCGGGAAGTCATGGGACGGAAATTAAATCTTGCCGCGCCGAAAACTTTCACGGAAAAATTAAATTGGCTCAAGCTGTACGATTTGACGCCGCAGAAAGCGCGATTGGCTGATAAATTTGCCGTGCGCGATTGGATTGCTCAAAAACTCGGCGACAAATATTTGATTCCGCTTTTAGGCGTATGGGACGACTTCGACGAAATTAATTTTGATTCGTTGCCCGACCGGTTTGTGCTGAAATGTAACCACGGTTCCGGCATGAACGTCGTAGTTCCCGAAAAAAATTCTTTGGACGTGCGGGCGGCTCGCGAACGTTTTGCGGCGTGGCTTGCCGAAGATTATTCCGCGACGCAGTTTGAATTGCATTACGGGGCGATTGAGCCGAAAATTATTGCAGAAAAATTTATCGGCGCGGCGGACGCTGAACTTGACGATTACAAAATTCACTGCTTCAACGGCACGCCGAAATTTATTCAAGTTCTCGGCAAGACGAATCCCGCGACGGGCACGCGCTACCATGAAATTTTGGATTTCGACGGCAAACATTTGAAACGACCGCCGTTCGCGAAACAAAATTTTTTTCCGACGCCGCCCGAAGGTCTCAAGCATTTGGACGAATTCAAAACCTGCGCGGAAATTTTGTGCAAAGATATTCCTTACGTGCGGACGGATTTTTATTTCGTCAACGGGCAAATTTTCTTCGGCGAAATGACTTTCTGCCACGAGGCGGGCTTTACGCCGTATGATAATTTTTGGACGCACGAGCAGGATTTAAAACTCGGCGCGCAGATTGATTTAAGGAGTGAATCTTTTGCTTCTGGTGATTGACATTGGCAACAGCAACATCGTCATGGGCACTTACGTCGGAAAAAATTTGATGAAACATTGGCGAATTTCGACCGACAGCCAAAAGACGGGCGACGAATACGGCATGTTGATTAATGATTTATTTCGATATCAGGGCGTGAACATTTCGGACGTGCGCGACATAATTATTTCGACGGTTGTGCCGCCGCTTGTCGTGCCGTTCGTGAAAATGTGCGAGCGTTATTTTAAAGTCAAGCCGCTTGTCGTCGGACCGGGCATCAAGACGGGTATCAAACTCAATTACGAAAACCCGCGGGCTATCGGCGCGGACAGAATCGTCAACGTCGTCGGCGCGTTTGAACATTACGGCGGGCCGCTGATTGTGATTGACATCGGCACGGCGACAACTTTCGACGTGGTTTCCGAAACGGGCGATTTTTTGGGCGGAGTTATCGCGCCGGGCATCGTTGCAAGTTCCGAATCACTGGTAAGTTCGACGGCGAAACTCCCGCGCATTGAACTTGTCCCGCCGAAAAGCGTCATCGGGCACAACACGATAACTTGTATGCAGTCGGGGATAATTTTCGGCTATGTCGGGCAGATTGACGCGATTGTCCAAAGAATTCGCGACGAAATGGGCGCGGACTGGCACGCCAAAGTTATCGCGACGGGCGGGCTTGCGAAAATGATTATGCGCGAATCAAAGACGATTGATAAAATCGACCACTTCTTGACGTTGTCGGGCTTGCGCGTCTTGTATGAGCGAAATTCGCAATGACGACGGCTGAAATTTTTCGCTTGCCGATTTTTCTTGCGCCTATGGCCGGTGTCACCGATACCGCGTTCAGAATTTTGGTGCGTGAACTGATTGACGACCTTGACGCACGAAAAAATTTGCTGATGTTTTCCGAAATGGTCAGCGCGGCGGGAATTCACTTCCGCAACGAAAAAACTTTGCAGATGTTGCAGACCGTTGACGACGAACGCCCGACGGCAATTCAAATTTTCGGCTCCGACCCGAAACTCTGCGCGGAGGCGGCGGCTTACATTGAGCAACTCGGCACGGCGGCGGTTATCGACTTCAACGCAGGTTGTCCCGCGCCGAAAATCGTTAAAAACGGCGAAGGTTCCGCGCTGATGAAAAATCCGCCGTTGCTTGAAGAAATTTTGTCAGCCGTGAAAAAATCCGTCAGCTTGCCCGTCAGCGTGAAAATTCGGCTCGGCGTCGACTCCGAACACATTAACGCCGTCGAAGTCGCCAAACGTGCCGAAAATGCCGGCGTCGACTTCATTGCGGTTCACGGGCGAACTCGCGAACAAT
>CAMUZL010000211.1 GCA_947165185.1 uncultured Selenomonadales bacterium | reverse complement strand
ACCGTAAAGAAATCGAACGCGGTCAAGTTATTGCGAAACCCGGCACGATTCATCCGCACACGAAATTCAAAGCTCAAGTTTACGTCCTGACCAAAGACGAAGGCGGTCGTCATACTCCGTTCTTCGCAAACTATCGCCCGCAATTCTACTTCCGCACAACCGACGTTACGGGTGTTGTCAGCGACTTGAAAGACACCAACGGTGCCGCCGCCGAAATGTGCATGCCCGGCGACCACATTGAAATGACGGTTGAGCTCATCACCCCGATCGCGATTGAAAAAGGTTTGCTCTTCGCTATCCGTGAAGGCGGCCACACCGTCGGTTCGGGACGCGTTATCGAGATTCTCGAAGCGTAAGAAAATTTTTGACCACACGTCAATAAATCGGTGAGGCGGTCGGTAGTCAGCCCAAAAACTGATTGCCGGCCGCCACTTGCTGATTTAACAAAAATTTTTCCAGAGGTTACGGCATGAGGAAAATTTTTTTCGCGCTGACGTTGACGCTTGCATTTTTGCTGAACGTGCCCGCCGAAGCAAAAGACGTTTGGATTTCTTCCGGCGGCAACGGTTCCGAGTGGTACGTTATCGACGAGACGATTGACGGCGGCAACAAAGGAACTTTCCGCTGGACGAACGCCAAATTAAAACTTGTCGAACGCGGCGGCGATTTTAAAATCATTTCGTGGAACTTCACGCAGACGAAGCCCGACGGCGGACGACTTGCGAATTGGGTTTACGAAATTGATTACGGCGACGGCAAAAAATATACCGAAGAAGTTCTTTCGGGCACGAACGCCGAAAAAATTTTGCTCTACTGCCTGAATCATCTGGGCTTGTAAAAAATTTTTCTTGAAACGCAAGGCAACGCTTGCTATAATTTTCCCTTGACGTTACAGAAGTTTATTAAAACGTTCACCGCGACAGATTGCTAGGCCGAAAATCTCCGTTCGGTCGAGGGAACTGTTGCCAAACCGGTTGAGAGCCAGACTCTCGACAAAGGAGGAATTGTTTTGGCAAAGCAACAGAAAAAAATTCGGATTCGCCTCAAAGCCTACGATCATAAATCGTTGGATCAGAGCGCGGCCAAGATTGTGGACACCGCCAGAAAAACCGGCGCGTCGGTTTCCGGTCCTATTCCGTTGCCGACGGAAAAAAATATCTACACAATCTTGCGTTCCCCGCACGTGAACAAAGATTCGCGTGAACAGTTCGAGATGCGCACACACAAACGCCTGATTGACATCCTTCAGCCGACGCAAAAGACGGTTGATGCGCTCATGCGTTTGGATTTGCCCGCCGGTGTTGACATCGAACTTAAAGTCTGAGGAGGTGGCAACATTGGCAAAAACGATTTTGGGCATTAAGCTCGGCATGACACAGATTTTTACCGAAGAAGGCAAAGTTATTCCCGTGACGGTCGTCGAGAGCGGCAACAACGTCGTCATCCGCAACAAGACGGTTGACACGGACGGATATTACAGCGTGCAACTCGGCTTCGGCGAAGTCAAAGAAAATAAAGTGAACAAACCCGACGCGGGACAGTTCAAAAAAGCTGAAGTCAAACCCGTGAAATTTATTCGCGAAGTGCGTTTGGCGGCGGAGTCCGAATATAAAATCGGCGACGTTATCGGCGTGGACATTTTTGCGGCGGGCGAATTGGTTGACGTTATCGGCACGTCGAAAGGCAAAGGCTTCGCGGGCGGCATCAAACGCCACAACTTTGCACGCGGCCCGATGGGACACGGCTCCAAATCTCACCGCGAACCTGGCTCAACCGGCGCAATGCTTTCAGGCCCCGGCGGTCGTGTACTCAAAGGCAAGAAACTTCCCGGGCGCATGGGCGGCATTCGTACCACGATTCAAAGACTCACCGTCGTTCGTGTCGACGCCGACAGAAATTTGCTCCTCATCAAAGGCGCAATCCCCGGCCCGAAAAAAGGTCTCGTCGTCGTGCGCGAAACCGTCAAACCTACTCGCAAACATAAATAATCACCGAAAGGAGGTAACACGATGCCTAAAACTGCAATTTATGATATGTCCAATAATAAAGTCGGCGACATTGAATTGAGCGATGACATTTTTGCCGTCGAGATTAATGAAGGTCTCGTTCATCAGGCGCTTGTCATGCAACTTGCCTCGCAACGGCTCGGCACTCATTCGACGAAAACTCGCGGCGATGTTCGCGGCGGCGGCAAAAAACCCTGGCGTCAAAAGGGCACCGGTCGTGCTCGCGCAGGTTCCCGCAGAAGTCCGCTTTGGCGCGGCGGCGGTACAATCTTCGGTCCGCATCCCAGAAAATACGCGTTCACGATGCCCCGCAAACAACGTCGGCTTGCGCTTAAATGCGTCCTCACCGACAAACTCAACGAAGGCAATCTGATTGTTTTGGATGATTTGAACTTCGCGGAACCCAAGACGAAAAATTTCGTCGCGTTCCAAAAAACTTTCGGCGTAGATAATTGCAAATCCCTGTTCATCACCGCTGAACTTATCGAAAATGTTTCGCGCTCTTCGAACAATTTGCAAAATGCCAAAGCTATCGCGGCACTTCAACTGAACGTTTTCGACATTCTCCACAGCGATAAACTTTTCTTGACGAAAGACGCCGTTGCCAAAATTGAGGAGGTGTATGTTTGATGGACGCCAGAGATATTTTGATTCGGCCGCTCGTTACCGAACATTCCACCGACTTAATGCAGGACGGCAAATTTGTTTTCGTCGTCGACAGACGCGCCAATAAAATTCAAATCGCCGACGCGGTTGAAGAAATTTTTAAAGTCAACGTCCTTGCAGTCAACACAATTAACGTCAAGGGCAAGACCAAACGTCGCGGGCGCACGGTCGGCAGAACGGACGCTTACAAAAAAGCGATTGTTAAACTTGAAGCCGGTCAGACGATTGAATTCTTTGCACCGTGATTTTGAGCTTTGAGCTTAGAGCTTTAAGCTTTAAGGAAAATTTTCGTCACGCCTTTAAAGCTCAAAGCTTACGGCTTAAAGCTAGATAAGGAGGTTAACAGCAAGTGGGAATTAAATCTTTCAAGCCCTACACGCCCGGACGCCGTCACATGACTGTTTCGACGTTCGAGGAAATCACCACCGACAAACCCGAAAAATCCTTGCTCGCTCCGCTCAAAAAACACGGCGGCAGAAATCAGCAAGGTCGTTTGACGGTTCGTCACCAGGGCGGCGGTCATAAACGTCGCTACAGAATCATCGACTTCAAACGCAACAAAGACGGTATCCCCGCAAAAGTTGCTACGATTGAATACGATCCGAATCGCAGTGCCCGCATTGCTCTTTTGAACTACGCGGACGGCGAAAAACGTTACATACTCGCGCCCAACGGTCTCAAGGTCGGCGATAAAGTCGAATCCGGCGCGGAAGCCGACATCAAAACCGGTAACGCACTTCCGCTTAAAAATATCCCCGTCGGCACACTGATTCACAACATCGAATTGAAAATCGGCAAAGGCGGGCAACTCGTTCGCTCCGCAGGTGTCGCCGCTCAGCTTATGGCGAAAGAAGGCAACTACGCAACGATTCGTATGCCGTCGGGCGAAGTTCGCAAAGTTCACATCAACTGCCGCGCCACAATCGGACAGGTCGGCAATCTTGATCACGAAAACATTACGATTGGTAAAGCCGGTCGCAATCGTTGGCTCGGCAAGCGTCCCGAAAATCGCGGCGTCGCAATGAACCCGGTTGACCATCCGCACGGCGGCGGTGAAGGTCGCTCGCCCGTCGGTCGCAAACACCCCGTCACCAAATGGGGCAAATGCGCCATGGGTGCCAAGACTCGCAAGAAAAAAGCGTCCGACAAACTTATCGTTCGTCGTCGGAAATAAGCTTTTAGCTTAGAGCTTTAAGCTTTAAGGAAAATTTTCGTCACGCACTTAAAGCTCAAAGCTTACAGCTTAAAGCTAAAAAACAGAAAGGAGGATTTTACCTTGTCAAGATCTGTCAAAAAAGGCCCGTTCGTGCAAGAAAAACTTTTGGCGAAAATTGAAGCTCTCAACGCCGCCAACGACAAAAAAGTTATTCGCACGTGGTCGCGCAGCTCAACGATTCTTCCTGCGTTCGTCGGTCACACCATCGCCGTTCACGACGGTCGCAAGCATGTTCCCGTTTACGTCACCGAAGACATGG
>CAMUZL010000210.1 GCA_947165185.1 uncultured Selenomonadales bacterium | reverse complement strand
GTCGCGCATGCCTCCATACCGTTTACGGTCTTCAAGGCGACATGGTTCGCCAAATGCTACACAAAGTAAACTCCATACCGCTTGCGGTCTTGTGAGAAAAAAATTCCCGTCGAAATTACTCGGCGGGGTTTTTTGTTGCTGAAAAAATTTTGAAAGACCGCAGACACGGAAAAAGTTTCGTGATAAAATATCGGCGCACAATCATCCCGAAACGAAGGAGGTAAAACTTTTTGCAGAATAAAACGAAGGCGACGGCGACACTTGCGGCAAGTGCGCTTTTGGCGGTTTCGACGTTGCCGGAAATTTCTCCGCTGAAATTTATTTTGACGGGCGCGGGCGGCAATTTTGCTCTCGGACTTTTGAATCACGGATTTTTGGCAGCGACAATCGGCGGCATGGCGGACTGGTTCGGCGTCACGGCACTTTTTCGCAAACCGCTGGGCATCGGCTTCCACACGGAAATTTTGCGGCGCAATCGTGCGCGAATCATGGACGCGATAGTTGAATTCGTCGGCACGGATTTGCTCAACACAAAAAATATCATGGAGACCGTCCGCGACGAAAACACCGCGCAACTTTTAATCGACTACTTTGAACGCAACAACGGCCGCGCCAAAACAAAAGCGATGGCTCGCGACGTGTTGACGGAACTTTTCGGCACGTTGGACACGCAAAAAATTTCTACCGCAGTCGCGCCGATTCTCGAAAACGAAATTAAAAATCTCGACGCGCAAAAATTTTTCGACGCCGTGTTAAAAGTCGTCACAAGCGACAAACACAGCCGCCGAATTTTAATCGCGCTTTTCGACACGGGGCATAAAATTATTCAAAGCCCGCACATGCAGGAAGAAATTCTCAACAAAATTACGCAACTGCGCGAGGCTTACGAAGGCGATTCGGCGGGACGTGCGCTTGTGTTGTCAAGCATGGATTTGACCGACGAAAAAATTCGCAACATCCTCAACGAGACACTTGAGAAAAAAATTTCCGACGCGGAAAAAATTCTCAACGCGACGGGCACGGTCGACAGCGAAACCGAAAAAGCTGCGGGCGAAATGATTAAAGTTTTCGGCGGCTTCGTGACTTCGGCGGCAAGTTCTTTCAACACGAAAAAATTTCTCGACGACATCAAGAATATGTTCTTACAGAAATTTGATTCGGCGGCGTTCCTCAAAACTTGGCTCGACGTGAATGTCAAAGGCGAAACCGATCCGAAAATTCTTGAAAAAATTCGTCGTCAACAGGCGGCAAACCCCGGCGGCATGGTCGTCGAAGTTGAACGCAAGGAAGTCGTTTGGAAAGCCGCCCTTGATTATCTTGTCGACGAAAAAATCAACGACTTCATCCACAACGCGTCCCTGCAGAAAAAATTCGACACCATGATTAAAGATTTTATCGCGGGCTTGCTTGACGAATATCGCGGGCAAATTCCGCTGATGATTCGCGAACGGCTCGACAAGTTCAGCGACGACGAGTTGACCGAATTTGTCGAAGGACACGTGGCGGACGATTTGCAAATGATTCGTATCAACGGTTCTGTTTGCGGCGCGATTGTCGGAATGGTTTTGTTCGTCGTCTCGCAACTTATAGAAAATTTTGTGCGTTGAAAAAAATTATCGTAAATCCGGCCGTCACGGATGACGGCCGCGCCTGCAACGAAAACAGGATGTTTTCTTTGCAGGCACAAGGAGCCGACTTGAGCGAAAAATTTTCGGTTACGAACGCCCAAGCTCTCCGCAGGAGTGCCCTTTCTTTTGGCAACGTGGACGTTGCATCCAATTTGGTTAAAGTTCTGCACTAAAATAGCGAATTAGCTTAACCAAACTGTTCCCCCGCTTTTAAAGCGGGTCTTTGGGCAAGCAAAGAAAAGTTGATTCACGAAAAACAATTTGACATTTGGAATTGATACGCATCATACCTTCCGAAAAAAATCAATCGCTCCCGAAAGGTCGTGAAAATTTTTGAACAGATGGAACACGGCGGATACTACGTTACTTTGTGCCGCGCTGTTTTTTTTGGCGGCGGTCGGTTTCAAAATTGTTTTCCCCGAAAATATTTTCGCCGAAGGTTTTTTGTTCGTGACGGAGGCGGCACTCGTCGGCGGGATAGCTGACTGGTTTGCCGTTACCGCGCTGTTTAAAAAGCCGCTCGGTTTCCCGTTCCACACGGCGATTTTACCGCGCCGCAGAAAAGATTTCGTCAAAGCGTCGGTTATGATGGTTCAGCAGGAATTTTTTTCGCGGCGGACTATCTTCAAGAAAATCGGCGACTTCAAACTTTTGCCCAAAATTGTCGACTTCCTTGCCCGCGACACAACCCGCAAACTTGTCGTCGGGGAGCTTTTTAACGTCGTGAAAAAATTTGTCTCCGCGCAGAACAAAGAAACTCGCTCGAAAGCCATTGCCAACGAATTGCGCCGAATTCTGCGCGACTTGCCCGCCGAAAGACTCATCAACGAATTCGGCGAAAAATTCCGCAAGGGAGACAAAGACCGCGAAATTTTTATTTCAATCGTCAAAGCCATGCGCCGCACCGCCGCCAAGCCCGAAACTTGCGACAGGTTGCAGGCGATTCTTGAGGAGTACGCCGAACAAAAAACCCGCGACATGGGCGGGCTGTCGATTTTGATGGCTGGACTTGCGCAAATGCTTGACCTTGTCAACTTCGAGGAGGCGGCGCGAATCATGCAAGTTCAGTTGCTGAAACTTTTGGACGAACTTGCCGCCGATTCGCAACTGCACCGCCGCACGCTCAACGAATGCCGCAAAAAAATTTCCGAACTGAGCGACACGCCCGAATTTAAAGATTTAATCGAACGAATTCAAATTGACGCCGCCAACGCCCTGCCGCTCGAAGAAGCAATCGAACTTGCGTTGATTCATTTGGAAAGCCAAATTTCGACCGTCGACCTTGACGAAACTTTGTCGAAGGCGCAAGCGTCAAAAACTCTCAAGCTCAATTCAAAAAATATCGGCGTCATACTCGTGAACATTTTCAACGACGAATACGACAAATTTTTGAAACTCCTGCGCGAAGACACCGCCGCGAAATTTGCTGTGGAAAAATTTGTCGACGAACTGACCGCACGTTCCGCGCTCCACGCTCAACCGCTCGTCGGCACCGTCGCAAAATCTGCGCTCGAACGTCTGACCGAAGAACAACTGAATAATTTGGTTTACGACAAGGCGGAACAAGATTTTATTTGGATTCGGCTGAACGGCTCGATTGTCGGCAGCGTCGTCGGGCTTGCGATTTTCGTTGCTATTAAATTTGCGGGGCTTAGCGTGTAACTTCAATTAGGAGTTAGGAATTAAAAATTTGTCCCTTGTCCCTTACCCCTTGTCCCTCAAAAAGGAGCTAAAAATTTGAAACTTGCATTTTTTGATTCGGGTATCGGCGGGCTGAGCGTTTTGCACCACGCGATGAAACTTTTGCCGCAAGAAGAATTTATTTTTTTCGCTGACGAAGATAACGTACCCTACGGCACGAAATCCCGCGCAGAAGTTTTAAAGTTCGTCGACGCGGCATTTAAATTTTTGACGGCGCAAAACGTTTCGGCAATCGTCGTGGCGTGTAACACCGCAACTTCGGTCGCCGTGCGGAAAATGCGCGAAAAATATTCTCTGCCGATAATCGGGATGGAGCCGGCGTTAAAAGTCGCGCTTGACACGTTCCCCGACAAAAAAGTTTTGGTTGCGGCGACGGCAATAACCGTCACGGGCGAAAAAATTCATCGGCTGATTGAACGACTTCACGCGGAAAATTTGACGGAACTAAAAGCACTGTCGAAGCTCGTGGACTTCGCGGAGCGGCAGGAATTCAATTCGGCGGACGTGGAAAATTATTTGCGTGCGGAACTTTCGGGCGTGGACTTTGAAAATTTTTCGTCGCTGGTACTCGGTTGCACGCACTTTAATTATTTCAAAGACACCTTGCGAAAAATTTTGCCGCCGCACGTGAAAATTCTTGACGGTAATTCCGGCACGGTCAACGAATTGATTCGGCGAACGAATTTGCAACCTGCACGACAACTTTTAATCGCGGCTGAAGAATTAAATTTTTCGCAACGTGGCGGCGCGTCAGCTGTTCCCCCGCTTTTAAAGCGGGCTGCGCGGGCTGAAAAAATTCCCGACGTGAAATTTTTTTATTCGGGGCGATTGGTGACGGACGCGGCGGAACTTGAGCG
>CAMUZL010000209.1 GCA_947165185.1 uncultured Selenomonadales bacterium | reverse complement strand
ACACTGCAAACATATTTCGCCATGGTGAAAACCTCCCAAATATAATTTTTGTTTCATACGCTTACGCGGATTATATCACGAACGTTTTTATTTGGGAAGAAAAATTTTTCGCCGAAAAAATTTTGTCGTCAAAAAAGCCCCGCGTGAGCAGCACGGGACTTTTTTCAAGCGTATGTATTATATTTTAGGAGAGCTTTAACGAAAGCCTGAACGCAGTATAGCAGACCTGATAGCAATTATCAAGTGGCTTGGAGAAATTTTTTCAAAAAAATTTTTGCGGACTTGATGCCGTCGATTGCGGAACTTGTAATGCCGCCCGAGTAGCCCGCGCCTTCGCCAATCGGATAGAAATTTTTCACGTTGACGGATTGTCGGGAATCGTCGTCGCGCAGAATTCGCATGGGGGAACTTGTCCGCGTTTCGACGCCCGTCAACGGAACGTCAGCCGCCGCGAAGCCGGGAATTTTTTTGTCGAAGGATTTAAGCGCGTCAATCAACGTCAAGCAAACTTCACGCGGAAGACATTCGCGCAAATCGGCGGGCGTGAATCCAATCGGGTAAGTCGGATTGACCAAAAAATTTTTCGAGCCGGCACGCCCGCTGAGGAAGTCGCCGACAGTTTGAACGGGTGCACGAAAATTTTTCCCGCCGTGAACGAACGCCAGTTGCTCAAGATTTTTTTGGAAATTGACGCCGCTCAACACGTCCGAGCCGAAATCTTTTTTGCCGACGGTAACGACCAACGCGCCGTTGGCAATGCCCGAATCGCGCCGAAAATTGCTCATGCCGTTGGTAACGACTTGCCCGCTTGTCGACGTTGCCGCGATAACGTGACCGCCGGGGCACATGCAAAAACTGTACGCGCCGCGTCCGCGAAGTTCGTCCTTGAAAGTCAGCACGTATTCGGCAACGGGCAATTTCGGGTTGCGAAAATCTTCGGCGTATTGAGCGCGATTGATGAATTCCTGCGGGTGTTCAATCCTCACGCCGACCGCGAAATCTTTTGCCGTCATTGCCACGCCGCGCCGATTCAACATTTCGTAAGTGTCGCGAGCCGAGTGCCCGACGCCGAGAAAAATCGCGTCCGTTGAAAATTTTTCGGAGCCGTTGACGATGACGCCCGAAATTTTTCCGTTGACAATCTCAACGTCCGTAACTTGCGCGTTGAAAAAAATCTTGCCGCCGCGTGACAGAATTTCTTTGCGGATATTTTTAACGACCGTGCGCAAATTGTCCGTGCCGACGTGCGGTTTTTGTTCGTGCAAAATTTCAGGCGGGGCGCCCGCGTCGACGAAAGTTTTCAGCACGAAATCAATCAGCGGATCATTTAATCGCGTCGTCAACTTGCCGTCCGAAAAAGTTCCCGCGCCGCCTTCGCCGAATTGCACATTGGAATTTTCGTCGAGTTCACCGCCGTTGAAAAATTTTTCGACAGTCGCAACGCGTGAATCGGTGTCGCCGCCGCGTTCAAAAATAATCGGCTCCAAACCCGACCGAGCCAACGTCAACGCCGCGAACATTCCCGCAGGCCCGAAGCCGATAACGACAGGATTTTTTTCGGGTTGACGAGCGACGTGCGCGAAAATTTCTGCGGATTTTTCGGGCACGGGCTGAAAATTTTTCCCGCGAATTTTGCCGCGAATTTCCACGTCGACAACGTAATTAAATTTGACAGGCGCACCTTTGAAACGTCTGGCGTCGACGGCACGGCGAACAATCTGCGCGGACAGAATTTTTTCGACGGGCAGTTTCAGATGTTCGGCGACAAGAATTTCAAGCGGGCGTTCGTCGTCAAGCGTGGCGGATAAATTGGTAATACGAATTTTCATGCGGTTATCTCCCCAAAAATTTTTAATCGCCAAGTATGTCACGAATCGCCGAAATTTCCTGCGCGGTAAAAAGTCCTTCGGGCGACTCGCGAATCATGATGTCGTGCAATTTCAGCTTGAGCGTTTCAAGTTCCGTCACCGATTGAGCGGCTTTGGCGGACAGGCTGATTGTGCGCGTCTGCGCGTCGACGTAATCTTTCGTCTTGCGGATGACGTTTTCAACCGGCGTGCGACTTTCCTCATCAAGCAACTGCGGCGCGGTCAGCCCGTAAATTTTTATCTGCGCGTCAAGCGATTCTTGCTCAAGTTCGCGAAGCCGCAAATAAACCGCCTCCGCGTTGAAACTGTCCGCGTCCATCGTCTGCAGGCTGTCAACAATGTTGTGATACGTCTGCCAATTTCGGTCGAGATTATCAATGTCGCGCTGATAGGAAGCGTACCACTCGCCGAAAATTTTTTGTCGCGCTTGAAGTTCTTCGAGTTGCGCCCGCGAAATTTCTTCCTGCCGGACTTGCCGATTGTGCACGAACGCGCTTATTCCGAACACGACGACAATCACCGCGCAGATTACGAAGAAATTTTTCCGCGTCGCCATGAATTTATACAGCAGGGCAAGCGCAACCGTTGCCGCGATAAAAAGTATGTAAATCATAACTCAAACCACTCAGAAAAATTTTGTTCGCCGTCGAAGTCGATTAGCTCTCCGATTTTCGGCGTCAACAGTTCGTAATTTTTATTTGTGCTGTTGGCAAGTAAATCTTTATATGGCGCGTTCCACTCGTGGCGGGCAAGCGCGAATTTCCCCGCGTGAATCGGCACAACTTTTTCGGCGTGAATATCTTCGGACGCCCGGGCAGTCTCGTCGGGCAACATGTGAATTGCGTGCCAGGCGCGATTGTATTGCCCGTTTTCCATGAACGCCAAATCGAAGTTGCGAAATCTTTTGCCGATGTCTTTGAAATGTTCGCCGTAACCGCCGTCGCCCGAACAAAAAATTTTCCGCGTCGGTGTCACGAAGGCAAACGCGCACCATTCGGTTGGATTTTGCGTCAACATGCGGCCGGAAAAATGTTGGCTCGGCAAAATGTGCGCCGTCAAGCCGCGCCCGAAATCAATCGTCGAATACCAATCCTGTTCGATGATTTTGTCCGCGTCAAAGCCCCACTGCTCGAAATATTCGCCGACGCCCAACGGACAAAGCACGGTTTTAATTTTCGGCTTGAGTGCCATAATCGACGGGTAGTCAAGGTGATCCCAGTGATCGTGCGTTATTGCCAAAATATCCAGCGTTGGGAAGTCAGCCGCCGAATAGACATTGCTGCCGTCAAAAGCGCGGTTGATGAAAAATATCGGCGACGCATACGACGAAAACACGGGGTCAAGCAAAATTTTTCGTCCCGCCAGTTGCAAGTAAATCGACGAATGCCCCAACCAAATCGCGCAGTCACGGTTGCCGAGCGAATTTAAATCGGTTTTCGCGGACGGAATCGGTTTGGGCGGTATCAAGCCCGTTTTGTCACCGAAAAGAAATTTCCACGTGGCGACGAGGCGATTTTCTTTTTCGTCAACGTCATTGCTCATGACTTGCACGGGCGTCAAACATTCAAAGTGATCTTTGAAATAATGCGGTGATGATAAAATTTTTTCAAGCCGCGAACCTGAAGGAAGTCGCCCGAATTCGGGTCGGTGCACGTAATAAAAAATTCCGCCACCGGCAAGAGCAGTCACACCCGCCGCGCCGACAAAAATATTTCGGATAAAATTTCTTCGATTCATTTATAAACTTGTCCCTTCTCTCTAGTCCCTAGTCCCTAAAAAAATATATCAGCTGAAAATTTTTTTGACAAGCCTGCGCGTCCCGTCGAAAAGTTGGGCGACATTTTTTATTTGGCAAGGTTGAAGAAACTTTCCTTATGTTGTACAATCGATTGACGAATTTACTTCAGAATTTTTTCGTGCATTTGTGTAGCTGCAAGCTTTGAGGAAAAAACTTTCTTCGCCTTAAAGCTCAAAGCTTAAAGCTCAAAGCTTAAAGCTTAAAGCTCAAAAAGAAAGGTGCGTGAAACGGGCGTGCTCAATCAAATTTTTAACTCACCGAACTTTAATTACCTGCCGCGTGCAATGACGGCGGCGAGTATGCGTCAGGAAGTCGTTTCCAACAACCTCGCCAACGTCAACACGCCGAATTATCGCAAATCGGTTTTGGAATTCGAGGAACTTTTGGCGCGGGAAATTTACGGCGAAGAACCCGATGGCAAATTAAAAATGGTGCGAACGAACGATAAACATTTGCCGCACGAGCCCGAAGCCTTCCACGCCGAACCGACGATTTACCAAGACTACACGACGATTATGCGCACGGACGACAACAACGTCGACATCGATATCGAAATGGC
>CAMUZL010000208.1 GCA_947165185.1 uncultured Selenomonadales bacterium | reverse complement strand
CAGCGCAAATGGTGACTTCCGTGCCTTTGACCAAGCCCATGCTCATGATCATCAGGATGCTTTTGGCGTCGACGGTCTTGCCTTTGGCTTTGAGCTGGATTTTCGACTTGAACGAGGACGCTTTCTGCACGAACACCGACGCCGGGCGCGCATGGATACCGGTTTTGTTTTCAATGGTGGTGGTTGCTTCTGTCATTAGAGACCCTCTCCTTTTGTAAACTGTTGATTTACGGCTGTCACCCTTTCGGGCAACTTTCTTGAAAGTGGATATTCGCCGTGTTGTTTTATCTTCCTGCTTGCCGTAAAAAATTTTTTGAAAATTTTTTTGACGCCTCGGAAACTTTTCGTTACACTTACAAAAAAATTCTATGAGGTGATTTTCGTGGCGAACAAAAATAAAAATCTCAACTCGGCGGCGCGGGCGAAGAAAGACGAATTCTACACGCAACGCGGCGACATTGAAAACGAACTGCGACATTACCGAAATCATTTCGCGGGCAAAACCGTTTTCTGCAACTGCGACGACCCGTTTGAGAGTCAATTTTTCTTCTACTTCGCGGTGAATTTCAATTTCCTCAAGCTCAAGCGTTTAATCGTCACCAGTTATCGCGGCTCGCCCGTGCAAGGAAATTTGTTCAATCCCGTCAATGACGACCGCAAGCCCGTTTACAAAGTCGAAATCAATCGCATCGACAAAAACCCGTTCGATTTTGATGACGTTGCCGAAATGCTCAACGAACTTAAAGCCGCGCTTGACGAAAATTCTTCGGCGACAATTAACGGAAATACTTTGGCGTTGCTCGACGGCGACGGAGATTTTCGCTCGAAAGAATGTGTCGCGCTCCTCAAGCAATCGGATATTGTCGTCACAAATCCGCCGTTCAGTTTGTTTCGCCAATTCGTCAAGCAACTGATTGACTTCGACAAAAAATTTCTGATTGTCGGCAACATCAACTGCATAACTTACAAAGAAATTTTCCCGCTCATCATGCAGAATAAACTTTGGCTCGGCTACGGCTTTCGCGCTGGCAATGCATATTTCAGTTTACCAAACGGCGAATATAAAGATTTTGCGGATGGCGTTTACGATTCGGAGACGGGACTCGTCAAGTTTAGAAATTTGCACTGGTTTACGAATCTCGAACACGAAAAACGCAACCGCCCGATTGATTTGGTTTGCTCGTATGAAGAGACGCCCGAAAAATTTCCGCGCTATGACAATTACGACGCGATTGAAGTTTCAAAAACTCTCGACATACCCGAAGATTATTTCGGCGTCATGGGCGTGCCGATTACTTTCCTCGACAAATATTGTCCCGCTCAATTTGAAATTCTCGGTTGCACGTACAGTTACGGCGATTGCGGCTATCATTTTGAAGGAACCGTTTGGGGCGCAAAAATTGACGGCAAAGACGTTTACAAGCGGATTTTTATTCGGAGGCGCGACAATGGAAATTGAACTGCACGAAGTCACTGTCAAACAAATTTTTGACGGCTACGAAAATCACGGCGAGAACGGCGTTTTCGGCTACGGCGGCAAGCTAGACATTCGCCCGCCGTATCAGCGCAACTTCATTTACAAAGACGACCAACGCGACGAAGTTGTTCGCACCGTCAAAAAAAATTTCCCGCTCAATATCATGTACTGGATTCTTCACGACGACGGGACTTTTGAGGTTATGGACGGGCAACAGCGCACGATTTCGATTTGCGATTACGTGAACGGAGTTTTTTCGGTTGACGGGCATTATTTCCACAGCTTGTCGGCAAAACTTCAGCAAACGATTTTGGACTACAAGTTGATGGTGTATTTTTGCTACGGCGACGACGACGAAAAACTTGCGTGGTTCAAAGTCGTCAACATTGCGGGCGAAGAACTCAACGATCAAGAAATTCGCAACGCGACTTATGCGGAAAAATTTGTCAGCGAAGCGCGTTCGTATTTTTCGCAACGGAATTGTGCGGCGTATCGTTTGGCGAAAGATTACGTCGTCGGCGACCCGATTAATCAAACTTTTTTGGAGACCGCGCTCAAGTGGATTTGTGACGCGCAAGGTTGTTCGATTGAAGAATACATGTCCGCGCACAAATTTGGCGACGCCGACGAGCTGAAAAAATATTTTCGTGACGTGATTGCTTGGGTCAAAAAAATTTTCCCGAATCTGCGCGTCAAGTACATGAAAGGATTAAAGTGGGGAATTTTTTACAACGCGCACAAGGACGACGATTTAAACGCGACGGAACTTGAGCAAAAAATTTCGCGCCTGCTCAAAGACAAGGAAGTCACGAACAAGCGCGGCATTTACGAATATCTTTTGAGCGGCGACGAAAAACATTTGAGCCTTAGGCAATTCGACGACGACATTAAGCAGGAAGTTTACGAGCAACAAGGCGGCAACTGCAAACGTTGCGGCAAACATTTCGAGCTTGAGCAAATGGACGCCGACCACATCACGCCGTGGAGCAAAGGCGGCAAGACGATAATCGACAACTGCCAACTGCTGTGCAAAACTTGTAACCGTCGCAAGTCAAACAAATAAAAAAAATTCCCCGCCAAAAATTTTGACGGGTTTTTTAGTTTGCCGCGCAGATTTTAAATTTCGGTCAGAAATGCGCTGTAACCTTTTTTTGTTTCGTAAATGTCGATTTTGGAAGTTGCTTCCCACGGCGCGTGCATACTCAAAACGGGAACGCCGCTGTCGATGACTTCCATGCCGTATTCCGCCATCATGTAAGCGATTGTACCGCCGCCGCCGAGGTCAACCTTGCCGAGTTCGCTGAATTGGTAGTGGACATTGTGCTTGTCGAGAATATCGCGCAACTTGCCGACGTATTCGGCGTTGGCGTCGCTGGAACCGCTTTTGCCGCGTGAGCCCGTGAATTTGTTAAACACCATGCCTTTGCCGAGATAAGCGACATTGCGTTTTTCGTAAGCGATTGCGTAGAGCGCGTCGAAGGCACTGGATACGTCCGAGCTGAGCATAAAAGAATTTTTCAGCGCACGACGAACGGCAAGTTCGCTGTACTGTCCGCAAGCGTTCAAAAGTTCGGCAAGCGTGTTTTCAAAAAATCTGGACTTCATGCCGGTCGCGCCGTAGCTGCCGATTTCTTCTTTGTCGACGAGCAAACAACATGCGGTCTTGCCGAAAGTTTGATTCGCCGCCTCAAGCATTGCAACCAACGACGTGTAGGAACAAACGCGGTCATCTTGCCCGTAACCGAGCACCATGCTTTTATCGAAGCCGAGATCGCGAGCTTTACCGGCGGGCACGAGCGCGAGTTCCGCCGACAGAAAATCTTCCTCTTCGATGTCGTATTTGTCTTTCAAAAGTTTGAGGATGCCTTTTTTGACGGATTCTTTATCGTTTTCCTTGAGCGGATAATTTCCGACGAGGATGTCGAGCTTTTCGCCTTCGATAACTTTGTCGGCAGATTTTTTCATTTGTTCCTGCGACAGATGAATCAACAAATCCGTCACGCAAAAAACCGGGTCGCTTTCGTCTTCGCCGATAACGATTTCGATAACGCGGCCGTCTTTTTTGACAACAACACCGTGCATTGCAAGAGGAATTGTCACCCACTGATATTTTTTGATGCCGCCGTAATAATGCGTGTCCATGTAAGCAAGGCCGCTGTCTTCGTAAAGGGGATTTTGTTTCAGGTCAAGCCGGCACGTGTCGATGTGTGCGCCCAAAATTTTTAAACCGTTTTCGAGCGGCTCAGTGCCGATTTGGAACAGCGCGACGGTTTTTTTCATGCACACAGCGTAAACTTTGTCGCCCGCCTTGAGTTTGGTGCCGGATTTGATGATGTCGTCGAGATTTTTGTAACCGACGGCTTCGGCGCGTTTGATTGTTTCGACAACCGATTCGCGTTCGGTTTTGCAACGGCTGATGAAATCGACGTAACCCGCCGCAAGATTTTCAAGCGCGGCTTTATCTTCGTCGGTGTATTCGCTCCACACGGAAAATTTTTTATCGGTCTTGTCGTTGTCTTGTTCTTCGGACATTTTGCGTCTCTCCTTTTCGACTTGAAGTTTTTTCCATTCGCGCAACTTTGTACGCAGTTCGTAAATTTGTTCGTTTAGAATTTTATCGTCCATGCGTAACCTCGTCAGAAAATTTTTTGTGACATGCGCGTCACTTCGACGTGATTCAATTTATAGCTTAAGTTTTTGTTATCTACTTTTCTTTTGCTTGCTTGAATAGTCAAGCGAAGTGCAACATATCGGAAA
>CAMUZL010000207.1 GCA_947165185.1 uncultured Selenomonadales bacterium | reverse complement strand
ATCATCATGCTGATTAATATCGGCGGCGGATTTATTATCGGTATGGCGCAAAAAGACATGGACGCGGCCACCGCTCTGCAGACGTACACATTGTTGACGGTCGGCGAAGGTTTGGTCAGCCAAATTCCCGCGCTGTTAATTTCGACGGCAACGGGCATTATCGTCACGCGTGCGGCGTCCGAAGGTAATTTAGGTAACGACATTGTCAAACAACTTTTCAACAACGAGCGAATTTTCTTCATTAACACGGGCGTTTTGCTCATGCTGTCGATTGTCCCGGGGCTGCCGGGCATTCCGTTTTTCAGTCTGGCGGTAATCTGCGCGTTTATCGGTTACAGCCTGCATCGCAAAACTTCGGTGACGGCGGAGGTCAAAGAGGAACAAGAGCAAGTCAAAGAAAAAGCCGAGGCAACGCGTCCCGAAAATATTATTTCGCTGTTGCAGGTTGACCCGATGGAATTGGAAATCGGTTATTCGCTAATTCCGCTCGTCGACACGGGACAGGGCGGCGACTTGCTCGACAGAATCGTCATGATTCGCCGACAATGCGCGCTGGAATTGGGCTTGGTCGTCCCGACGATACGAATTCGCGACAACATTCAGATTAAACCAAACGCCTACATAATCAAGCTCAAAGGCATGGAAATTGCACGCGGCGAGTTAATGTTAGATCACTTTTTGGCAATGAATTCGGGCACCGTCTTTGAAGAAATCCCGGGCATTGAGACAGTCGAACCTGCATTCGGACTGCCCGCGCTGTGGATACCCGAATCCGAGCGCGAACAAGCCGAGTTAAACGGCTACACCGTCGTCGACGCCGTTTCCGTCTTGGCAACGCATCTGACCGAAATAATTAAACAACACGCCGCAGAAATTCTCGGCCGCCAGGAAACTCAAAACCTCGTCGACAATCTCGCGAAAACTCATCAATCACTGGTCGACGAAGTTGTTCCGGAACTTTTGGGCATCGGCGAAATTCAAAAAATTTTGGCGAACCTCCTCAACGAAAGAATTTCAATCCGCGACATGGCGACAATTATGGAAGTGCTTGCAGATTACGCCCGCGCCACGAAGGATACCGAAATTTTGACGGAATACGTGCGCCACGCAATGGGCAGGCAAATTACCCAACAGGTCGTGCAGGGAAGTACTTTGCCGTGTATTACGCTTGACCCCGCGTTGGAAAATCGAATCGTCGGCGGAATTCAACGCACGGATCACGGCTCGTATGTCAGCCTTGACCCCGATTCGATGCGGCGAATGATTTCGTCGCTCACCGCCGAAGTCGACAAGCTGGCAAATCAAGGTTATCCCGCAGTCGTGTTGACAAGCCCCGCCGTTCGCCTGTATTTCCGAAAACTCGTCGAACGCTCCGTTCAAGGGTTGGTTATCGTTTCGCACGCCGAAATTGATCAATCGGTCGAAATTCAAATCCTTGGCGTCGTCAGAATCTAAACCTGCGCGGCAAAAATATTTCAGTCAAGCACAAAAAATTTCCCCGTCAAAAGTGGCGGGGATTTTTTGTTGACGGAAATAAATTTTTTGCTAAAATGCCCTCGATGAGGTGTATTCAATGGAAAAATTTAATCCGACTTACAGTCTGGAAGAATTCAAGAATTCTGACTTCAAAATCACGATTACTGCTCAAAATTCAGCCGCAAAACTGGGTTTTGATGACATTGATATTAGAAAAATAGTTTCGACAATGGAGCTGAAACATTTTTATAAATCAATGACTGCATATGCCAATCACAAAATTTGGCAGGACGTTTATCATGTTCCGTGTGGAAATTTGATTCTTTATGTTAAGTTTACGCAGAATATCATTTCGGAATTTACTTTGCTGTCGTTTAAAGAAAAATAGGAGTGATTTTTATGATTGAAGAAACGATGATCCATCCCGAAACCGGAGAAATTTTGTATCGCGACGTTCGACCGATTGAATACACTTACAAAGGCGAATCAATTATTGTCGACCAGCCGGGTTGGTATCCTGCCGATAAAAGCAGAAATGAAGACGGAATTCTTTCGCAAGAAGACATGAAAATTTCAGGTGCCGCCGTAAGAACAATGAAGGCACGTCACGCGGAAAAATTTCAGGAAAATCATTTTGAATTCGGAAACACGGCACTTGCTTAAAAAAATTTCCCCGTCGAAAATGGCGGGGATTTTTTGTTGTGCGTGATTCAATCGCTGATAACTCGGTTGCGTCCCGACTCTTTGGCGCGATAAAGTCTTTCGTCAGCAATTTTAACGTTATCCTCCATTGACAACGCCGCAGAAATTTCCGACACGCCGAAACTCATCGTCAAGCGAATTTTTTTGTCCTCAAAATTGCAAACCGAATCCATAACAGTTTGGCGAATCCGTTCGGCAATATTTTTCGCGTCGGCAAGCGTCGAATCGTCAAGAATCAAAATAAATTCTTCGCCGCCCCAACGATATGCGCCCGAAAATTTTTCACGGATTGAAGAATCTGAACGGTCAATCAAATTGGATGCAACATCATGTTGCTCGCCGCTCAAACGATATTCGCCGTCATTTTCGCGACGCGCAGATTTTAAAATTTTCGCGACGTGTTTCAAGACCGCATCGCCCGCGTTGTGCCCGAAAGTATCATTTACGCGCTTGAAAAAATCAATGTCGCACATAATCATCGCCAAAGATTTTCCGTCACGCAAAATTTTTTCGTAACGCGTTTCAAAATCGTTTTGAAGTCCCAGACGATTTTTCAGCTCGGTTAATTTATCGTGCAAAGAATCCGCCAAAAAAATATCAGACTCCAACGCCATGCCGCAGATGAAAACCGCAATCGAAAGACGTTTGCTGTCCAAACTTTCGTCGAAGCCCGCGTCGCCCAATTTGTTTATGACTTGAAACGCACCGATAATTTCGCCGCGAAAATTCGCCACGGGCAGGACAAGCACGGATTTTGTGACGTAGCCGGTTTTTTTGTCGACAGCCGAATTAAAATCGGGGTGATTGTACGGGTCGTTGGTGACAATCGTGCGATTTTCGGTAATTGCGCGCCCGACAAGCCCCGTCGTGTCGTCAATAATAATTTGTTCGTCGGTTCCGGTCGCCGCCGTCGTCAAAAGTTTGTGATTTCGCTTGTCCCAACGCCAAAAACTTGCTCTGTCGGCATCCGCCAACGTCCTGCCGAGTTCCGCGAAGAGTTCAAACACGCGCAAGTGTCCGGTTTGCTCCTCCGTGTTGATTCGCATTTCGTCGTAAAGATTTTGCATGATTGTAAAAATGTCGTCCAGAATTCTTTCCGCCGAAGTTCGCTTGCTCATCTCAAAGCCTCCTTACAAAAAAAATTCGTCGCCGACTTTGGCAAACGTGATTTTTTCATTCCGCGCAGAAATTTTTCGCTCCAAATCCGCAAGTTCGTCGTCATTTCGGCAGGGCGAGTGGTGTATAAACAAAATTTTTTTCGCGGCGGCAAGTTCGGCAACTTTTAAGCCTTCTTCGGGCGTCGAGTGACCATATCCGCGAAATTTTTTATATTCATCCTCGGTATATTGCGCGTCGTAAAGCAACAAGTCACAGTCGCGGGCGAAGTTGGCAAGTTTTTCGCAACCGGCGGGCGTGTGCTCAAAATCCGTCGCGTAAACCAAAGATTTTCCGTCAAAAGTCAGCCGAAATATCGTCGAGCCTTGCGGATGTTTCCCGTCAAGCGTTTCGATTGAAACTTCGCCGATTGAAAAATTTTTCGGCGGCAGGTCGTTAAAATTTACGTTCGCGGGATAAGCTTTGATTTTCAGCGGCCAAAACGGCGGCGAAATCAAAACACTCAGCGCGTCTTGTGCCGACAAACCCGAACGAGCTTTTGCGTAGAGGTCAATCGGGCGATTTTTGTGAGTGAGCGCAACGAAAAACGGCAATCCGATTATGTGGTCAAGGTGCATGTGCGACAAAAGAATTGTTATTCGCGTTTTCGGCTGCGGATCTGCTTTTACAATGCCCGAACCCGCGTCGAGGTAAATTTCTTCGTCGCCCGCCAAAATTTTATAACACGAAGTCGCGCCGCCGTAACGAACGAAATTTTTTCCGTCAATCGGCATTGAGCCGCGTGAGCCGAGTACGGTTAAGCTGAAATTTTTACTCAAAAGTTAATCCTCCTCCGCCAAAGAATTCAAAATCAAAACTTCAAAATCCTCCGACTTGCCTTTGAGCTTGATTGAGTTGCCCAAAGACGTGACATCTGCCCGCGAGCCGAGAATATCCGCCACCGCACGCGAAATTAAAATCGTTCCGCCGGGCGCAT
>CAMUZL010000206.1 GCA_947165185.1 uncultured Selenomonadales bacterium | reverse complement strand
CGCGAAGACGCAATAACTTTGTTCGGCTTTGCTGACGCGGCGACGCTTGAATTTTTCGAGTTGCTTTTAACCGTTTCGGGCGTGGGTGCCAAAACCGCTCAAGGCGTCGTGTCGAAAATTTCTGCCACAGAATTTGCCCGCGCCGTCACGATGCAGGACGCCAAAACTTTGACGCGCTTGCCGGGTCTCGGAAAAAAATCTGCCGAAAGAATTTTGCTTGAGCTTAAAGACAAAATTCGCTTGCTCGCAGAAAATTTTTCAAACGTTCAAAACTCCGCAACTCAACCAAACGAATTCGACGAAGCGGCAACGGCTTTGGACGCACTCGGCTACACGCAGGCGGAAATTTCCGAAGCGTTCGCGCAGGCTCCGCCGAATTCCACGACAGAAGAATTAATCAAATTCGCGCTCCGTCGGCTGAATCAATTCGCTTAACCAATTCCTAAAAGCTATAAGCTAAAAGCTAAAAGCTATCAAGGCAGGTGAAAATTTTGTTGACTTCATTGCAGGCACTTCGCCCGAAAAAAAGATTGTTCCTCGGACTTTTACTGGCGGCGGAATTTTTTGTCGCGCTCGTTTTGTACGCGGCGTGGCGAATCAGCTACCTCGGTTTGGAAAATATTTTCGAGTACCTGCCGGCGATTGTCGGCGCATTTTTAATTTTCGTATCAACGTTTTCATTCGGCGCGGTCTGCAACATGGTTTTGGCGGTCAAAGGTCTGCCGACGTTGAAATTATTTCACCGATACAGTTTCGCCCTGATAAAATTTTTATTCCCCGCCGTCGTGCGCATTGGGAAAATTTTCGGCATCAAGCGGCGGCAAATCGAAGGTTCGTTTGTTGCTGTTAGCAATTTAATTTTCATGAAGAGCGGCATAAAAGTTCCCGCGAAAAAATTGCTCGTGCTCAGCCCGCATTGCCTGCAACTGTCGACGTGCCCGCACAAAATCACCCGCGACCCGAATAATTGCAAACGTTGCGGCGGTTGTAATATCGGCGACTTGATGAAACTTTCCGAAGAACTCGGCTTTACATTTTTTGTCGCGACGGGCGGCACTTTGGCGCGGCAAGTCGTGAAAAAACTTCGCCCGCAAGCCGTCCTTGCCATTGCCTGCGAACGCGATTTGATGAGCGGAATTCAGGACGTGTACCCGTTGCCCGCCGTCGGTGTTTTGAATATTCGCCCGAACGGCCCGTGCAACAACACCCGCGTCGATATGGACGAGGTTCGCCGCGCTTTGGAGCAAATTGTCGACGGACGATAATTCGGAGGTAGAAGTTTGGAAACTGCGCACGAATTGCCGAATGTCATCGACATGGAAAAAGAATTGCTCAGCGCAATGATGATCAAAGGCGGCGTTGCAATCCCGAAAATTCAAGAGATAATTCGCGAAGAGGATTTTTATCGTCCCGAACACAGAATGATTTTCCGCGTGATGATGGAACTTTATCAAAACGGCGATCTGCCAAATCCTTTGATAATAAGCGAAACTCTTCGGCAAAAAGGCTACGGCAATCAAATTGGCATGAAATATGTTTACACTTTGAGTGCCTTGACCAATACGACCGCTTATATCGAAACTTACGCCAAAACAATTCGCGAGAAAGCTTTTTTACGTCAGCTGATAGACATCGGACAGGAAATTGTTGACAGTGCTTACGAAAACAAACTTACCGCCGAAGAACTTTTGCGCGAGGCGGAGAAAAAAATTTTTGCCGCGACCATGCGCAAAGGCAAACGCGAACTTGAAAAAGTTTCCGACATCCTGAAAACTTCGCTCGAAAATATTCAGCACATTTACAACAATCCCGGCAGTTTGCGCGGCGTGCCGACGGGCTTGGCGGACGTTGAAAAAGTTTTAAACGGTCTGCACAAATCCGACTTGATTTTATTGGCGGCGCGTCCTTCCATGGGCAAAACCGCGTTGGCTTTGAACATTGCCGTCAATGCCGCCAAAAGAGACAAAATTGTCGCACTGTTTTCTTTGGAAATGAGCTGTGAACAAATCGGCAATCGTCTGTTGAGTTCCGAAAGTAAAGTAAATTCGTTGCACCTGAACACGGGCAATCTTTCCGGCGGCGATATGAACAAACTCGTCGACGCGTTGGAAGAACTTTCGCGATTGAATATGTTCATTGATGACACGCCCGGCATTTCGATTTTGGATTTACGATCGAAAACGCGCCGCTTGAAACACGAAGTCGGCGACCTTGATTTAATCGTGTTGGATTATTTGCAACTGATGCAGGGACGCAGCAGCCGCAATACCGAAATGAATCGTCAGCAGGAAATTTCGGAAATTTCGCGCTCGCTGAAGGCACTTGCCCGCGAATTGAACGTGCCGATACTTGCGTTAAGTCAGCTGTCGCGAAACGTGGAAATGCGCGCCGAAAAAAAGCCGCAGCTGTCCGACCTGCGCGAATCCGGTTCGCTGGAGCAGGACGCCGATATTGTTATGTTTTTGTACCGCGACGAATATTACAATCGCGACGACGCCGAAAACGAAAATATCGCCGAGCTGATAATTGCGAAAAACCGCAACGGCCCGACGACTTCGGTGAGGCTTCAGTTTCAAAAAGAAATTTTGCAGTTCCGAAATTTGGAACGCGAACGGTGACGGCGACTTCGGTCGCCGAATTTTTACGGCACAAATTTTTATCCTCCATAAAACCTTATAAATTCAGCACATTGGTTTGTTAATGTCTGCGTATTGTCTGCATTAGTGCTTTGTCTGCAGAATTTTATCAAAAATCTCAGCAGTATCTTCCTGTAATTTAGCGGTATTGTGCGTGTAAAGATTTTGGGTGATGTTGACGTTCGCATGACCGAGACGACCTGCAACGCCATTGGGAGCAGCACCATTTTCTATCAGCTGTGTGGCGTGCGTGTGCCGGAATGAATGCGCGTTTAATCCTTCGCGTTTCAACATCCGAGCGAAACGGTTTTTTAAACTCATTTGACCGTCATCACATGTACAAATCAACGAGACTTTTTCACCGTCGGGCGCGGGCAAGCTTTTCGACCGTCTTTCGATATGCCCGTCAACTTCGCGGTAAATGTATACGTAACTGGCACCAATTAACTTTTCGTTTTCTGATTGTTGAAGTTGCCAACGTTTGAGTTCATCGAGTAAAAAATCACTGACTACAACGTAGCGATTGCTTGATTCGGTTTTGAGTGTCGTAAAGAAATATCCGCGTTTGGCAATGTAAATTATCTGCCGATGAAGATTAATTCGTTTCGATATGAAATCAATATCACTCCACGACAAACCCAGAACTTCGCTGATACGTGCGCCAGTATGATACAACAGCAACAGCGGGATATAATACGGCGTGCCAAACGGATATTTTTCGAGGAGCGCGGTAAATCGTTCGGGCTTGATTATCGTGCGTTTGACGATATTTTTCGGTGCGTTTTTCGGAAGTTCGATATATGCGGCGGGATTGGACGAAATAAGTTGTGTCGGATAAACTGCGTATTTTAAGGCGGAGAAAATCAGTGTGTGTGTGTTAGTTAAAGTGCCTCGCGATAAACCTCTTTGTAAAAGTTTTCTGTACCATGCGTCGACCATTGCCGGTGTTAATTCTTGAACTTTCACATTGCCCAAATACGGGATTATTTGATTCTTCAAATGAGATTGATATGTTTGCATGGTATTTGTTTTAACTCTCAGTGCAACGACGTTATCAAGCCACGCCGTCATAAAATTTTTCAGCGTGATTTTTTCGCTCGTGATACCGATATTGCCATGAAGATAGTCATTGTACGCCGCGACGCCCGCCTTATATGCCGCGTCTTTCGTTGCAAAACCGCCTTTTTCGACGACCTTGCGCTTGCCGTCGGCTGTCTTGCCTGCCTCGAAAATGTAACTGAAGGTTTTGCCGCGCTTGCGCGTTCGTACCTGTGCAACTTTCGCCATCACAATCACCTGACCAAAAAAATTATCTCGCGTAAATCTTCCAACGCCCGCTTGCCGGATTCGCTTTTCCTGAAACCCAAAGATATGATTTGCGGTTTCGATTTTACCTGCATGGAACAAAACGCTTTTATCAGCATTGTATGCATCAACGGAACGATTTGTATCTCGATGAGCAGAAACTTAAACGAGCGCACAATCTTTCTTGGAAGCGGGAGCAACCGAAAATCTGTTTGATAAACATGTTCGAATAGGTCAACCATAAACACAACCAAAAATATCGGGATAATCAACGAAGTCAGCACGTTGGCAATCGTCAGCTGTTTTCGCTCCATGAATTTCAAAATGCTTGCAA
>CAMUZL010000205.1 GCA_947165185.1 uncultured Selenomonadales bacterium | reverse complement strand
GAAGCTGACGAAAAATTTCCCGACGAAATTTTCGAGAAAGTCGACGACCTTGAAGTTGACCAGCCCGACGAAATTTACGTTTACACGAGCGAGGATTTTCAATACACGATAACTTGCCCGATTAAACCGTTGGCGGTTGTCCAAAATCCTTGGCAAGATCCGTCGAAACGCGGCGAAATGTTGGTCTTTGACGCGGAAGGTTGGAACATTCGTTACGCCTATTATATCTGCGTCAACGCGTGGGATCCCGAAGACAAGACAGTTCCCGACTTCAACAAAGGCGGCACGGCGGCTATCGGCAGCTATCTTTCGGATCTCAAAAACAATGGCGGATTCGGCGACGCGAAACTTGTCAGCATAACCAAAAGCAACCGTGGCATTTACGCCGTGACTGCCGCGTCGTTTGAAGTCACCAACCAAGAGACCGGCGAAGTCGAAGGCGAATTCATTGCCGACAGACAAGATTTGTACACTTTCTTCCGTTCGCCGCAAGGCCGTTGCATCAGCATTCAACTCGTCACGCCCGATTTCAGCAAAACTTTCGTCAACACTTATCGCGGCTCCGTGATATCGTTCGTCGACAACAGCGGCAAGAAACCCAAGAAAGACAAGAAGGATAAAAAAGACAAAGAGAAGAAAGACAACAAGGACAAGAAAGACAAGAAATAATTCGTTGACAAAGCCGACGCCGTGTGGTATAAATTACAGCGGTTTTATCGAAGTAGTGATACACCGCGAAGGGGTATAGCCAAGTTGGTAAGGCACCGGACTCTGAATCCGGTATGCGTTGGTTCGAGTCCAGCTACCCCTGCCACAAAGAAATTTCAAGCCTGCGTCGCAAATGTCGCGGGCTTTTTCGATTCACGGGAGGTGTCAAGTCATGGAAGAAGCGAGCGAATTTTTGCTATCACCGCAGATGACTCAGATTCTGTACTATTTAAGTTTGGGCTTGAGTATCCTGTTGCTGTTCGTCGTGGCGTATCTCTTCGCGGCGAACGGCAGAAAATCCAACGAAATCGCGCACTTGCAATCGGAGGTTATCCGTCTGCGCAAAGATTTAAATCGACTTAAAGATACCGTCGACCACATGTGGAAGCCCACGGTTAAAACCGAACTGCCGCAAATTGAGCCGTTCGGATTGGATTTTTCGGAGCCCGCCAAAATATCGCAACTGGAGCCGCAGGAGCCGTGGCTTGATTTTGTCGACAGATATAATCAACTTGCAGAGGAAATGTCGAAACCCGGGCAGCTCAAAAAGTGCGAGAAAGTTGTTTACGAATTCAAGTTGCGAATTTTGACTTACGGCGGCGCGATGACTTTTCGTCCCGCGATTGACGTTAAGGACAGCAGTTATTGGGCGTTTAAATGTTCGTCAGATGAATTCGCCGTCGTGCCGAATCCCATGCATCCGTGCGACGAAGAATTTCACGACAGCGGCGGCATGAAAGAAACTTACGCGCTCAATTATGAAGACGGCGTTTATCGGAAATATCTCGTCAAGTTGCCCGCGATTTTTACTTATGAGCCTTCGGCCGGTTGGCAACTCAAAGATACGGGCGTCGTGAATTTGGAGCGGAGTTGAATGGAGCGTTTTGACATGAAAAAAATTTTTGCGTTGCTGTTGATGATGGCGTTGTTGATGACGGGTTGCGGCGCGACAAAGGAAGTTAAAGCCGACGTAATTTTGCCGCCGACAGACCCCGTCGAAAAAATTTTGCAATCAATGACGCTTGAAGAGAAAATCGGGCAAATGATGATGGTCGGCGTTTACGGCACTCAACTCAACGACGACATAATTTACTCGTTAAACGCGTTTCATTTCGGCGGAATAATTTATTATGACCGCAACCTTGAGAGCGTCGAACAGGCGAAAAAATTTTCGGCAGATCTCAACGCGGCGGCCAATCAAAAATTGCCGTTGTTAATTTCAATCGACGAGGAAGGCGGGCGCGTCGCTCGCGGCAAAAATTTTTTGGAACCCGCCCCGTCGCAAGAGGAAATCGGACTCACGGGCAACTTTGACGAAGCGAAATACTGGGCAATTCACAACGCGAAGATTTTAAAAAGTATCGGCGTCAACATAAATCTTGCGCCCGTTGCCGACGTGGGCAGCCGCGACACGCGCTCTTTCGGTGACGACGCCTTGACCGTTGCAAATTTCGTTGACGCCGCCGCGCACGGTTACGAATCCGAAAATTTCCTGTACACGCTGAAACATTTCCCCGGTATCGGCAAAAGTAAAATAGATCCGCATTTGGAAGTTTCAAACGTTGAAGACTCCAAAGAAATTTTGGACGCCGAAGACCTGCCGCCGTTCGTGCAAATTATTCGCGGGCACGATCACTCCAATTTTATGATTATGGTCGGGCATTTGAAATATGACGCGATTGACCCCGTGAATTCCGCAAGCCTGTCGCCCGCCGTGATGACGGGTTTGCTCCGCGACGAATTGGGCTTCAAGGGCGTTGTAATTACCGACGATTTGGAAATGGGCGCGATTAAAAACAAAGTCGACTTGCCTGCGCTCGGCGTCAAAATGATTCTTGCGGGCGGCGACATTGCGCTTGTCTGTCATAATTACGAAAGTCAGCAGGCGGTTTACAACGGCATTTTGGACGCGGTAAAGCGCGGCGAAATTTCCGAAGAGCGAATCAACGACTCCGTCCGCAGAATCATTCGGCTCAAGGCACATTTAAAATGAAAAAATTTTCTCGCGCAGATACTTGCGTCGAGAAATTTTTTTGCTATCATGACAAAAATTTTGGGAGGCAATTTTATGTTCAGGCATATTTTTATCGGCACGTTCAAAGACAGTGTTGACGACACCGCCAAAGCCGCCGAACTTGCCGCGTTAAAGGCGATTTCGGAAAAAATTCCCGGCACCGTCAACTTGCAGGTCGGCTTCAGCACCGGCTGGGTCGGCTCCGATAATCAAATCGTCATGACGGTTGATTTCGCGACGAAAGCGGACTTCGACGCTTTTATTGCTCACCCGTACCACATGCAAGATTTGCTTAAGCTCGGCACGAAAAATTTCGCGGGTTACGTTTCCGCGCAATTTGAGTTATGAAAATTTCAATAGCACAATTTAAATCGAAACTCGGCGCGGTCGACGAAAATTTTTCCACGGCGAAAAAATTAATCGAGGTGGCTCAAAATTCCGACGCGATACTTTTGCCCGAACTTTGGTCGACGGGATATTATCCGACGCCCGTTGAAAATTTCGCGGACGTTGACGGTTGTCGCACGAAAAAATTTCTCTGTGCGTTGGCGAAAAAATTTTCCGTGAACATAATCGGCGGCTCGGTTATCGTCGACGACGGCGGGAAAATTTTCAATCGCTGTCACGTCGCCAATCGTCGCGGAGAAATCGTCGCAACCTACGACAAAACGCACCTGTTCAGTTTCGCGGGAGAAGAAAAAATTTTCACGGCGGGCGACAAAATTTCGACGGTGGAGCTTGACGGTGTGACTTGCGGATTTGCCATTTGCTACGACCTGCGCTTCCCCGAAATTTTTCGCAAGCTTGCTTTGGCGAGCGCGGAAATTGTTTTCGTTCCCGCCGCGTGGAGTTTGAAACGTTTGACGCCGCGCAGAATTTTGACTAAGGCACGGGCGATTGAAAATCAAAATTTCGTCGTCTTCGCGAACAGTTCGGGCTTTTCGGAAATTGTCAATCCCGCAGGCGAAGTCGTTTCGGAAATCGACGCGGGCGAAAAAATTTTGTCGGCGGAAATAAATTTATCGGAGCGCACGGAAATCATTTCGACAATGAATTTATTGGCCGACAGAAATTTGAGCGCCGACGGATGACGGTCGCAAACGCTTGCCGGTGCGCCTTCGCCCCTGTCGGCCTCTTGATTGCGATGTTTGGAGGTTTTAACATGAAAAAAATTACGCTGATAAAAATCGAAGGCTGTCCGTATTGTGCGGCGGCGTTCAAAGCGATTGACGAACTAAAGAAAAATTTTCCTGCGACGACGATTGACGTTGTCGACGAAAATCTTGAGCCGTCTCGCGTCGAAAATTTCACCGATTATTATTACGTGCCGACAATGTACGTCGACGGCAAAAAAATTTACGAAGCTCACCCCGGCGAAAGTTATGACGAATGTTTTGCCAACGTCAAGAAAGTTTTCGAGGTGGCAACAAAATGATTACTGCTGTAGTTTTACTGAGCGGCGGATTGGATTCGGCGACATGTCTGGCTTTGGCCGTCGATAAACACGGCTCCGAAAATGTTGCGGCTCTGTCGATTTTTTACGGGCAACGTCACGCCGAAGAATTGAA
>CAMUZL010000204.1 GCA_947165185.1 uncultured Selenomonadales bacterium | reverse complement strand
GGCACCGTCGTCACGGCGGGCAGTATCCTCGTTCGTCAACGCGGCACGCACTTTCACCCCGGCCACAACGTCGGAATCGGCAAAGACGATACGTTGTTTGCAAAAATCGCGGGCAAAGTCGCATTTGAGCGCAAAGGTCGCTACAATCGCAAAATCAGCGTTTACGCCGTCGAAGATTAAGCTTTCAGTGGTCAGCTTTCAACTTTTAGCCGAGAACATCAATCCTAAAAGCTCAAAGCTCAAAGCTTAAAGCTAAAAAACTGTTGACATTCGTCGACGAGCGTGCTAATATTCAGCGCGTGCCGAAGTGGCGGAATTGGCAGACGCAGCAGACTCAAAATCTGCCGTAGGCAACTACGTGCCGGTTCGAGTCCGGCCTTCGGCACCAAAAATGAAAAAAACAAATCCCCGAAGCTGATTCGGGGATTTTTTCGTTGGCAACAGCGAATTTTTTTTGTAAACGTTACGGCGCGACGATAACGTTGCGGCGCGTCAACCGGATGCAACGTCACGTTGCTTCTGTTCCGCCATGAATTGCGTTAAAGTTTTTCCGCCGACGCCCCAGTTGTCGAGGTCGTTTTCTTTGACCAGGACATAGAAAAATTTTTCGTCGACGCCCAAAATGTCGCTCGCAGTCTTCGTCAAGCCCGCGATAAGTTTTTCTTTCTGCTCTTTGGTCGGGTGAACCGCGTCGATTGAAATGATTGGCATAAAAATTCCTCCTCAGCTCAAAAGTTTAACAATTTCTGCGCCGACACTCGCCGGCAACGCGGGATTTTGCCCCGTGACAAGTCGTCCGTCAATTTCGACGTGATTTGACCAGTTTGCCGCCGAAATGTGTTTCGCGCCGTGATTTTTCAGCTCGGTTTCCAGCAAAAACGGCACAATCTCCGTCGCTTGCACTTCGGTTTCCTCGCCGTTGGTGAAGGAAGTCAATTTTTTGCCGTCGACAAGAAATTTCCCGTCGCTCAATTTGACGTTCACCAAAGCAGCGGGGCCGTGACAGACCGCCGAAACAATTCCGCCGCGTTCGTAAATCTCGCGGGTGACTTTGTCAATCGCCGCGCTATCCGCAAAATCCCACATGACGCCGTGCCCGCCCGCAAAAAATATCGCGTCGAAGTTTTCGGCGTTCGCGTCGTCGAGTTTCAACGAATTTGCAAGCTTGCGTTGAAAATTTTCGTCGTCCCAAAATTTTTTGTTGATAGCGTCGCTGAAATCGAGACTGTCGCCGTCAATCGGGGGTTTGCCGCCCTTAATCGACGCAATTTCAAATTCAATGCCAGCCGAAACAAATTTCTCAAGCGGATGCGTCAACTCGCTGAGCCAAAAGCCAGTTGGAATTCCCGTCGCGCCTTTGACGTTGTTGCTCGTCACGACACACAAAATTTTTTTCATCGCTCAACCTCCCAACAAAATTCGTGCATTGTCGCCGTAAATTTTATCAATCAAGCCGCGTCGCGCAAGTTCGTCGTCGGCAACGTGACGTTGCATCCAATTTGTTCAGCATTCAAGTTATCGAACGTTTTCACTGCGATTAAATATTCCAACTTAACAATGCCCGTGCGTTGTCGACGTAAATTTTATCAATCAAGCCGCGTCTTGCAAGTTCTTCGTCGGCAACGTGACGTTGCATCCAATTTGTTCAGCATTCAAGTTATCGAACGTTTTCACTGCGATTAAATATTCCAACTTAACAATGTCCGTGCGTTGTCGCCGTAAATTTTATCAATCAATCCGCGTCTTGCAAGTTCGTCGTCGAAAATTTTTTTCCGGGCGATTTTAACACGTCGAGCGGACTTTAACACAAGAAAAAAATCCCTCGTCGCGTTGACGGGGGAAAATTTTTTTGACGCCGAGCCGCTGATTATTCGTCGCGTGCAAGCAGGTACTCAATCGGTTTGCCGAAAATCTCCACGAGTTTGGCCTTGTCGCTGTCGTTGAAAGGAATTTCTCCGCGCATCCTCGCACAAACGGGCGAATACGACAACCCCAAAAGTTTCGCAAGCGCGGTGTATGACATTTTGCGGGCAAGCAGCTCCGCAACCAAATTTTGGTAGGGGCTGTTACGTTTCGGCGCAGGAAGATTTTCGCAATCTGTATTTTCTTCGCGTGCAAGCAAGTACTCAATCGACTTGCCGAAAATCTCGACGAGTTTGGCTTTGTCGCGTTCCGTGAAATTTTTTATACCCCGTATTTTGAAAGAGATGACCGACGTTGTCGCAAAGCCCAGCAGTTTTGTAAGCGCAGTATATGACATTTGTCGTGCGTCCAGTTCCGCAAGCAAATTTTTATACGGGCTGTAATGTCGCTTTGCCGCCGAAACCTTCGCACAATGTTCGGGCGACTTTGGAAGACCTGTAAGAGCCGCCACAATTTTCGCGCAGTGTTCGGGCGTGCGTTTCTTGCCTAAATTCGACGCAACAATTTTTGCTTGATGTTCGGGCGATTTGGGTCTGCCTGTGAGAGCTGCTGAAATTTTTGCGCAGGCTTCGGGTGTATGTTTCCAGCCACTGGCACCGTCGCCGCCGTCCGTCAGATTGTAGCCGTAAGGTGCCTTGGTTTTGAGCACGATGATAAAATGTCTTTCGGCGGCATTGAGTTCAGCTTCCGTTGCACAAGTTTTGATGATTCCGTAACGGAAATTTTCAATCTCGTACTTTTCAATCGCTTTATCGACGCAGAGATTTCCGTATAAGTGTCCGGTCATGCGCTGTTTCAACGTCTGTGTAGTTTTTCCGACGTACCGCTTGCCGTTGATTTGATTTTGGATGAGATACACGACGCCGAATACTTCTTCCATAATTGTTCCCGCCTTTCGATTGACAGCAAGGCGCGGGCGTTGTAGAATCAAAACGTAGAAATTGCCCTGCCTTGCTGGTTTGTTGTTTAGCGACTCAATCTTAGCACGCGGGCTTTTTTTCGTCAACGAATATCGCGCAATAAAAAAATCCCCAACGCTCGATTGAACGTTGGGAAAATTTTTTTGTGTCGTGCGTCGCGATTTATTGCGGTTTGATTCTCTTGACGGCTTCCGAAAGTGGCGGAATTATTTGTTTTTTGCGACTCATTACTCCTGGAAGTAGGATATGCGTGCCCGAAGTGTCTCGATGAAAAGCTTCCCCAATAAGCGTTCTGGGTGAGCCGGCGTATATTAGTGTCGTCGCCTCTTCCAAAATATCGGTTGCCATGAGCATGTGAATATCTACTGCCTCGCGTTCGATGTTTTCTTTCATAAATTCCACGATTTGAGGTTCCATATCAAGAATTTCTCTGGGATCCATGATGGAAATTTGCGCAACGAGTACGCGATAATCGCCGATTTTGAATTCTTTCAGGTCGTTTTTGGCGATTTCGGCGGGAGTTTTGTCACCGACACCCGCGCCGGCGCGCAACATGGCAAGTCCGTATTCTTTGAGATTGACGCCCGCAATATCCGCGAGTTTTTCGGCGGTTTTCTTGTCGTAAGGCGTGCAAGTCGGCGATTTAAACAAAACCGTGTCGGAAATAATCGCGCTGAGCAAAAGTCCGGCGATTGACGGCGGAATTTCAATATCGCGGTGCCAATGCATGTTCGCAACGATTGTACACGTGCAACCGACAGGTTCTTGATGCGTGTAAATCGGTTCGGAAGTTTGAATGCCGCCCAAACGGTGATGGTCGATAATTTCCATGATTTTGGCGTCTTCAATGCCTTCGACGGCCTGTCCGCGTTCGTTGTGGTCGACGAGAATAACTTTTTCGCGTTCGGGCAACATAATTTCGTCCGCGCTGACAATTCCGACGAGTTTATTGTTTTCGACGACGGGATAGCTGCGGAAACGGTGCTCGTCCATCACGCCCTTAATATCGCTGAGCAAATCCATCGGACGGAAGCAAACGGGATTGGATTTCATGATTCGGCGAATCGGGACGCATTGATTAATCAATCTGCCGACGGTATAGGCGTCGTAAGGCGTGACCAAAACGAAAACGCCGCGTTTTTCGGCTTCGTCGAGGACTGACGCGTCAATTCGGCTGTTTTGCGTCACGACGAGGCAAGAAATTCCGCAATCGAGGAATTTCAGCAAAGTTTCCGCGCTTCTGTCGCCGACAAGGACAATATCTTTCTTGCCGAGGATGCTAATCGTCGAAAAAGCCGAGCCGGCCGCAATAACGATGTTTCCTTCGATGAAATCGTTTTCGTCGCCGCTGACCAAAACTTTTCCGTCCGTCGCCTGAATTATGTCGCGATAACGGACGCGCATGTCAACGAGACTTTGCAAACCGAGTTCAAGGAAATATCTTTTTGCCAAGTCGCTGACCGAAAC
>CAMUZL010000203.1 GCA_947165185.1 uncultured Selenomonadales bacterium | reverse complement strand
CTTCGACGCCGTAAGCCAGTTCGCGATACGGCTCGTCGCAAATCAAAAAGATGTCATGATTTTGCGCTTTGAGAATTTCGGCAAGTTTCGCGATTGTCTCACGCGAATAAACCGCGCCGCTCGGATTGTTCGGCGAATTTATGATGACGGCTTTCGTTTTCGGCGACAAAAGTTTTTGGAAGTCGTCGAAGTCAATCTGCCAATCTTCGGGACGCGGCTTGACAACTTTCAGTTCGGCACCGACGCTCTCGACGAAAACTTTGTATTCGGGGAAATACGGCGCGAACGTGATAAATTCGTCGCCGACTTCAGCCAAAGCCTTGAAACAAATCGTAATCGCCGCAGCCGCGCCGCTCGTGACGAAAAGATTTTTGCCCGCGAATTTCGTTCCGAAGCGTTCGTTGATACTGCGCGCCAAAGTTTCGCGAACTTGCGGGTTGCCGGGCGCGACCGTGTAGCCGTGCACCGCCGACGGCTCAAAGTTTTGCATAATTTCAATCGCCGCGTCGCGAACGAAATCGGGCGTCGGGACATTCGGGTTGCCCAAGCTGAAATCGAAAATATTTTCTTCGCCGACTTCGGCCGCCCGCTTCCGCCCAAATTCAAAAATTGTTCGGATTGTGGATTTCTTCGTGCCAAGTTCACACATTTTGGCAGAGACCATTTAAATCACTCCTTGGTTAAAAGTTTCGTCAAAAATTTTTCCAACTCGGAAATGTACGCTTTGTCCTGTAGTTCGATTTTTTCCAGCTCTTGAGTGCGCCGAAGATTTTCCGACAACTTGAGCCGATAAATGCTCATCGAACTGAAGACAAAAGCAAGCAAAGCCGCGCAGGAAGTTTTGGAAAATTCTTTTTGTAAAATTTCGTCGAGTTCGTGAGCGGGAACGGTTTCATAAATTTTTTTGAGGTAAGCAGAAATTTCGCGGACGTAAGTTTCCAAGGCAAAACGTTTCATTTCGGGATTTTGCTTGAAGAATTCTCTGCCGTTCAAAAATTTATCGAGATGATTGAAGCCCGTCGTCAATGCGCGAATATATTTTTCAAAAAATTTTTTCGGCTCGTCGACTTTGTGCCACAAAGAATCATCGCGCTCGCGATAAAAATTTATAACATTCGGGACGCGCACAAATCTTTCCGCCGAATAAACCAAGCAACACGTCGCCAACATGTCTTGCATGAGATTGTTTGCGAAAATAAACTCGTTTTCAAAGATAAAATCGCGGCGAATCAATTTCGACCACAGCGTCCACAAAATTTTTCGATTAAAGCAAAACCGCACACGTTCCGGCACGTCAAAGGGAATTAAAGTCGGTTCGCTCACAAAATCGATTGAAGGATAGCTCGTCGGGCGAAGTTTTTTTCTGAAGTCGTCATCGTTCCAAAATTTTTCGGGCACGGAAAAATATTTTTCGCAGGCAACAACATCGGCGTCAAATTTTTTCGCGACAAAGTAAAGCTCCTCAAAAGCCGTCGGCGTAATCGTGTCGTCGTTGTCGAGTAAGGACAAATATTCTCCGCGCGACAAATCGACTCCGAGGTTGCCAGGTTCGCCGGGTGAGCCCGAATTTTCTTCCGTTCGTGTGATTTTTAATCGCCCGCCAAATTTTTCGGCGTAACTTTCGACAACCGTGACGCTGTTATCGGTTGAGCAGTCGTTCACGACGATGACTTCAAAATCTTGAAACGTTTGCGCAAGAAGACTGTCGAGACATTCGCCGACGTATTTTTCCGCGTTGTGCATCGGGATAACCACGGAAATCGCGGGCAATTTCATAAAATCACTCCTTGCTTTTGGCGACAAATTGCGCGATAAAATTTTCCAGCTCCGCGATATACGCTTTATCTTGCCGCGCTGATTTTTCCAGTTCGTCGACGCGCTCAAGCAACTGCCTGAATTGATTGCCACGTAAATTCGCTATATTGAAAGCAAAGGCCGCAAGCGCAATGTTGTCGCCGTCGGAAAATTCTTCGCGTGCAATCTCGTCGAATTCGTATACATCAATTTGATTGTATGTTTCCGTTAGATAGCCGGTGCATTCATTCCACACCATGTTGAGCGCAAGATATTTTTGATCGGGATGCTGACGGAAAAAATCTTTGCCGTTCAAAAATTCGTCGAAGTGTCGGAAAGCCACCGTCAATCCTCGAAAATACCTGCGAAAATACGTAAACCCTTTGTCGGTCGTGTGTGAAATCGATTCTTCAAGTAACCTGTAGTGATTGATGACGTTCGGCACGAGGACAAATCTTTCGGCACTGAAAATTAAACAGCTCGTGAAAACAACGTCCTCGAAGATTGTATTTGCGAAAATGAACTCGTTTTCAAAGATAAAATCGCGGCGAATCAGTTTCGACCAAACATTCCATAAAAAATCACTTTGAGACAGACCTTGTACGCGCTCGAAAAAATTATTCGTCAACAGAGTCGGTTCGGTGACAAAATTATTTTTTTTGCTCCCCCAAGGCTTAAGATTTTTTCGGAATTCGCTGTCATACCAACGTTTTTCGGGCACGGAATAATATCTTTCGCAGGCGACAACGTCGGCGTCAAATTTTTTTGCGACGGAATAAAGTTCCTCAAAAGCGGTCGGCGTAATTGTGTCGTCGGCGTCAACGAAAGAAATATATTCGCCGCGAGAAAACGGTAATCCGACATTTCGCGGCACGGCACAACCGCCGGAATTTTTTTTCGTCCGTGCGATTTTGAGCCGTCCGCCAAATTTTTCCGCGTAACTTTCGACAACCGCGACGCTGTTATCGGTTGAGCAGTCGTTCACGACGATGACTTCAAAATCTTGAAACGTTTGCGCAAGAAGACTGTCGAGACATTCGCCGACGTATTTTTCCGCGTTGAACATCGGGATAACCACGGAAATCGCGGGCAGTTCCATAAAAATCACTCCTGTCCGGTTCGAGACTGTAAATCTTTTAATTGCAATCGATAGAGATGCAACAAGTTGAAAACGAACGCCGACAAAGCGCGATTGTCGCCGTTGCCAAATTCTTCGCGTAAAATTTCGTCAAGCTCGTAAATCGAAGCGTCGCCGTAAATTTTTTCCAGATAATCCGCGCTTGCGTCGAAGTACATTGATAAAATTTTGTATTTTAAATCGGCGTGTTGACGGAAAAATTCCTGCTCGCTCAAAAATTTGTCGAAGTAATCGAAGCCGACGCGCAACGAACGAAAATACTTGCGGAAATAATCTTGCGGCGTGTACTTTTGGTGATACAGCGACCTTTTTCGCACGCGATAAAAATTCACGACGTTTGAAACGCAAACATATTTTTTGACCGTCAGCAACAGACACAGCGTCGCAAGCAAATCTTGAATCACGCTGTCGACAAGCTGAATATTATTTTCCGTCAAGGCGTCGCGGCGAATCAACTTCGCCCAAAGCGGCCACAAATTTTTTCCGCGCAGACATTGCGCCAAACGCTCGGAAATATCTTCCGGAATTAAAATCCCTTCGTGCGGCGAAAAATTTTTTTGATTCTCGGCAAGAATTTGCGTCAAAAAATTTTTGCTCCACAGCTCATCGGGCACGGCGAAATATTCTTGACAGGCAACGACATCGGCAGAAAATTTTTTCGCGGCGGCATAGAGTTCCTCAAGCGCGGTCGGAGTTATTGCGTCGTCGTTGTCCAAAATCAACAGATATTCGCCGCGAGAGAGTCGAACGCCCATGTTACTCGGAACGCCGGGGTTGCCGGAATTTTTTTGCGTCCGTGCAATTTTGAGCCGTTCGCCAAAAAATTTTTTGTAACCTTCGACAACCGCGACGCTTGAATCGGTTGAGCAGTCATTCACGACGATAACTTCAAAATCTTGAAACGTCTGCGCCAAAATGCTGTCAAGACATTCGCCGATATATTTTTCCGCGTTGTACAGCGGGATTATCACGGAGACCGCGGGCAGTTTCATAAAATTACTCCTTTGCAAGGGAAAAGGGATAAGGGACAAGGGACAAGTTTTTACGGCGCGTTATCTTCAGTCAATTTATGTTGACCTAGCATCGTCGTCAAAGTTTCGCGGGTGAATTTGTATTCGTTCGACGAAAAATCTTGTCCCGAATCGTATTTATTTGACGGCGCGTTAATCAGTCCGCAAAACGTGTCGTAAAACATGTCGTTGGTAAAATATTCTGCGCGGCGATTTTCCAGAGTCGAAACTTTGTCGGGGAAAATTTTTTCGTATTCGGGCGACAGGTAGACGAACATCGGCACGCGCAACATTTCAAAGCGGAACACGTCGGGATTGTGCGAAATTTCCAAGTCCTCGCCGTGGTCGGAAAAATAAATCATCGCTTGCAAGTTCAAATTCT
>CAMUZL010000202.1 GCA_947165185.1 uncultured Selenomonadales bacterium | reverse complement strand
TTCGTGTCCACTACGGCACGTCTTTTTTTGTGTCCACTTTTCCATTATACATCCAGTTTGGAAAGTTGACACTATTTGCGCTTCTGACGACAAAGGGAATTTCATCTGTTTGATTAAGGGTACTTTGACGCTTTACGTCGCCACGGATTCCCTTCACATTTCCAAAAAGATTGAAATCAAAGAAACTCCGCCGTGTCTATCGGTCGCAATCGACGATTTACTAAAAGCCCTCGCGAAGACGGAGCCGAAATAAAAAAATTAGCCCTCTCCGTCGAAGGAGGGGGCTTTTTTAGTATCGGGCGGTAGACTGCACGTAGCCTGCACGGTTGAAATAAAAGGCGTTGCGACGGGCTTTTTCGCATACTATCTTTAATTTGCTTTTAATTTCCGCGCGGAAGTTTGTTTCGCCGTGATGAGAAATTTCCTGCGGCAGTGCGTTTTTAAACAAATAGCCCGAGAAATCGGCTCCCACACAGGTCGGTTAGGCAAAACGAAAATCCCCGTGCAGTCCCACAATCTGCGCGGGGGTTTGTCTTCGTTCGTGATTTACAAATCGTCAAAGTCAATCGTCAGATTTTTTTTCGGCGTGGTGCTCGACGTGAACTTCGGGCAGTGCTAAATTTTCCGCCGCAAAATCAAAAGCGGTCTTCATGTGTTCTTCGGGATTGATTAAAATTTTTGCGTCGCGAACAATTTTGGCAGCCTCTTCGACGGTTGTCGCCTCCAACTCGATAAGTTTCGCAATTGTCTCCAAATGTGAATTGAAGTCGTCGTTGCTCATTCCTTTGCCAAACATTTCGTCACCGTTACTGAGAACTTATAAAAAGCTACAAACTTTTATGTCCCATTCCTGCTTCACCGCGTCCGCGTTAATGAGTTTGGAGTTAGGAATTGTTTCGTTGGTTTATAACTCCTAACTGTACTGCGCTCAAGATTTTACAGCAACAACGAACACGAGTTGCCAACCGCATATCCCAATTTTTCAAAGAACTGTCGGAAATATACGGTATGGAGCAGGTGTGGTAAACATAAAAATTTTCAGTAACGTTGCTCACCTCCTTATAAATTTAATGGATTTTTGGAAGGATTTATAGCTTTTCTTTAACTGTTGAAAGCCTCCTTTTTTCAGTTAGCTACAATGCTCTTTACGATATTTGTCTGCAACTTGTCTGCAAAGCTACTTTGTCTGCAGATTTTCGGCGAAGATTGAAGCCGTTTCTTCCTGTAATTTGAGCGTGTTGTGCGCGTATAAATTTTGAGTGATAGAGGGATTCGCGTGACCGAGACGACCTGCAACACCTTTGGGAGCCGCGCCGTTTTCAATCAGCTGTGTGGCGTGCGTGTGCCGGAAAAAATGCGCGTTTAATCCTTAGGTAGCCGGCACCTTTGTGAAATGACTTTTCAAAATTATTCGCCCGTCATTACGAACGCAGACTAATGAAACTTTTTCATCGTCGGGCGCGGGCAATGCTTTTGATCTTCGCTCAATATGCCCGTCGTCTTCGCGATAGACATAGACGCAAGTGCCGCCGATTAACTTTTCGTTTTCGGCTTGCTGAGACTGACAACGTTTAAGTTCGCCAAGTAAAAAATCGTCGACGAGGATGTAGCGATTGCTTGATTCGGTTTTGAGCGACGTAAAAAAATAATCGCGCTTGTTTATGTAAAGTTTTCGGGCTTGCAATCGCGCAAGGCATCTCCGAGCGGCGTTTTGTATTTTGAGTGCTGAAGAAATCGCTTTTCAACCCGCTGACAAGTTTGCCGTTCAGACGATTCGTTATTTTGTATATCGCATCATTATCATCACCAAAAAAAAATTTTTTGAAATCATATCACAAGCGAGGGCTTTTGACAATTGGCAGACAGCCTGCGAACTCATCCGGCGAATTACGGCGAACAATCCCGGCGGCGAATCAATCTGTATGTGGTGCGAAAAGCCGATAACAGATCTGCATCAACATTTTTGTTCGGACGACTGCATTACTCAATTCTACGCGCAAAAATTTTCGTCACTCGCAGAAAGAGGCTTTCAACAGCTAAAGAAAAGTTATAAAAAGCCTCTAAAGTCTCATAAAATTTATAAAAAGATGAAAACCGTTACTGAAAATTTTTATGTTGACCACACCTGCTTCACGACTTATAATCCCAAAAGTTCTTTGAAAAGTTGGGGTATGTGGTTGGCAACTCGTGAGCGTTGTTGCTGTAAAACCCCGAGCGCATTAAAGCGAAAATGTAGGAAGTTCCACTTTCACGGAAACCTGCATGTGTACCCGTTCGTTAGCGGGGAATTTAAGCCTGTGGAGCGTTATACCAAACGTGATGAGCCTGTCGGTAACGGCGGTGGAAGCGGACGCGTTGAAGCAGGAATGGGACATAAAGGTTTATAACTTTTTATAAGTTCTCAGTAACGGACTTTAAATAATTAAACACTGCCAAACTTGCCGAGAATCGTTCGAGGCGGCACGCCGTAACCCGCATCAAAAATTCTGTTCCGACAAGTGCCGGAAAATCACCGAAGTCGAATACACCCGCAAATACGAAGAGGCGAAGAAAATCTTCATGAATTCGGTTGTGGAAGCAAGCAAATGAAAAATAAATATACAAAAACTCAAGAGCAACGACCACGCAGAATCGAAGTGATGCGCTCAGCATTGCAAGTACCATGCAAGTTTTACGGTAGACAGCAAAAAATTTTTTGTGTATAATCCCCGAAAAAGATTTGAAATGAATTGACGAGGTGTTTGACCTATGGCGGCAAAACTCAGAAACTGCATAAGCTGTGGAAAAATTTTCTCCTCGATCTATGGCGAAAAAATGTGCCCTGCCTGCAAAGAAGCACAAGATCGGCTTGAAAATTCCGTTATCGATTATGTTCGCGACCATCCGAAAACAAGAATTCCCGAAATCGTCAAAGAAACAGGCGCGAACGATTTAATTATCCGTCGTCTCATGGAAGCCGGCCGGCTTGTCGGCGCGAATTTGAACTACCCCTGCAAAAAATGCGGCAAAGGAATTACCCGCGGACAATTCTGCGAAACTTGCGCCAAAGAGATTGAAGCTGAAGTTCAAAACGTTAGCGATAAAGCGGCGGCGGCTCGTGCTGCGGCTGAACGCGGACGCGGTATGCACTCGAAAGATACCGGAGCACGCGGCTCAAAGTGAATTTAATCGACTTGATGAAACCGTTGCGAAGGGTGACTATTAAGTTGCCCGTTTTTTTTTTCGATATATAGGCAAACACGGAAGAAATCATGAAAAAATTATTGCAGGGAACGCAGAATCAACAGGTGGTGAAAGGTCATGTATGTAAACAACGTGAACGCGTCTGCAAATCTATATTCGTCAAATTTGGCGGCGACGAGATATGCAAACTCCGCAACTTCGGTTCGCGGCGTGCGCAAGAGCGACGAATTTACTCCGTCCGCCGAAGCTCAAACTTTCAGCGAAATGCTTAACAAACTCAAGAGCACGTCCGAAGTTCGTCAAGACAAAATCAGCGCGTTGCAAGAACAAATTGCCTCGGGACAATATTCCGTTCCGGCTGACGTTTTGGCGGCAAGTCTTTTATCGAATCGTTTTTGAGGCGCGAACATGTGGCAAAATTTAATTGATACACTCGACAAGCTCGGCGAAGTTTACGACAAGTTGGCAACACTCGGCGAAAAAAAACGCTCGGCCTTGGTTGCGATAAACATGGAAGCTTTGGCGAAAGTTTTGGACGAAGAACAGTTGCTCGCGGCGAAAATTCAACGTCTGGAGAAACAACGCGGCGAAATTTTGACCAATCTGTCAAAGACGGACATCACAATCAACGAGGCAACCAAAGCAAAAGATTTTTATCGCCTGGCACCGAATTTGGCCGTCGAAAAGCGATTGATTCAGCTCCATGAACGTTTGGGCAGGAACGTCAATCGCGCATTGACAATCCGCGACAACAATCAAATTCTTACGCAATGCGCTTTGAACGCCGTGCAAGTTCAGCTGAACAAAATCGGCGGCGCGACGATTGAGCCGACTTACGGAAAAAAAGGCGGCGACGTTGTCACCCACAAGAAAAATTTCGACTTCAAAGCTTAAGTCAGCTTATAGCTTATAGCTTTTAGCCTTGAGCTTTCAGGAAGCGTTGAAATTACAAAACGGAGATTTTAAACATGGACGAGACGATTAAAATTTTGCGCGAACAAACCGTGCTTTGCTCGCGGTTGCCGGAGCTGTTCAATCAGCTGATAAACATCTTGAAAAGCAATTCGCCCGAAGTTTACGAACCGATTCAAAAAATTTCGCTCATCATGCGGGAACTGTCCAAAAGCGAAAAGAAGTCCAAAG
>CAMUZL010000201.1 GCA_947165185.1 uncultured Selenomonadales bacterium | reverse complement strand
TCGGCGTGCGGATGTCGTGGCTCATGTTCGACAGGAAAGTTGACTTCGCTTTGTTGGAGCGTTCGGCCTGGACTTTTTGCACTTCCATGATTTTTTCGCGCTTCATCATCAAGTTGTAGATGTTGAACATGATAAACAGCGAAATTGCAATCAAGCCCATCTGCATGAAGTTATGATTGTTGAGCGACGTGCTGACGATTTGCATTTGGTTTTCGAGATAATAAGCCGAGTCGGCTTTTTCGCGGTCGCTCTGCGGTATGCCGTGTTCGCTCATCTCTTCGGTGTAATATTCGTTCAGGTTGCCCAGGACGGCTCTTGCCGCGTCATTTGTCGCCTCGCGCACCCAAAGCATTGACGTGAAGAAAATCAAAAACAGTAACGCAATCCACGAAATTGTTGACTTGCCGAAACGTCTTTCGGTGTCGCGCTGAAAAATGTAGCGGAAGAACACGAAGCCGAGAATGCTCCACAGAATCAAAATCAGATAACTTTCCGTCGTCATTGCGCTGACCGTCCAGACGTTCGGCACCATGAAGTACAGGAAAAACAGCATCGACACGACGCAACCGACTACGCCCGTAAATTGCGGCAGACTTTTGCCCATTGCCCGCGCAGTTATCAGCGTGACGATTGACGTGTAAGTATAATCGATTGTCGCGCCGATTGTGTTTACGTCGATAATCCAAGCGATTGCCGTGCGTCCGAGGAACGGTATCGGCAGACTCAACAGCATGATGAAAAATATCGCGTTCATCGGCGAATGGTTTTCGTTGAGCTTGCCGAACCACGCGGGAAGTAAATCGTCACGGGTGAGCGCGTAAATCAATCGGCTTGCGGCAATGTAATTCCCGACGAGTCCGGTAATGACGCCGCCCATGATTGTTACCGCCAAAAGAATTATTCCCGTGTCGCCCATGAAAAAATTTACCGCGTGCGCCGTCGGCAAAGTTGCAAGTCCCGTGTAACTGTCGAGGTTGCTCAAATAATCCGGCCAGCTCGCGCAATTCGGGGGCAGCGTCGAAATTGCGATTATCGAAAGAAATGTATAAGCGATTGCCGCCGAAATGACCGCGCTCGCCAAAATTGCGAAAGTTTTTTTGACGGAGAACGTGAAACCTTCCGCCGACTGCGAAATTGATTCAAAGCCGACGAACGCCCACGGAGCAAGCACGACAATTCCGAAAACCGACACAAACGAGCCGGAGCCTTCGGGATTGAATTCGGGCTGAATGTCAAAAACATTCACGCCGCTTGAAACAATCGCGCCGAAACAAATCAGCACGCCGCCGAATAAAATTATCGCGAAGATTGTTTGCACCCACGCCGCCAATTTCCCGCCGTGCATACAAATCGCACCGAAAATCCACAGCGCGCCCAAACTCAACAGCACTTCGCCAAGGTAAATGTCGTAGCCCGCAATGGTGTAATGAAAGCCGAACTGAAACATGTCGCCCAAAAAATTTCGGAAGATGAGCGGCAAGGCGGTCGCGTTCGCCCAAGTTATCGCAATGTAAACCAGAATCAAAAACCACGAACTCAGAAAGCCGTGGTCGTAGCCCAAAACTTTTTTCGCATATGAATAAGTGCCGCCCGCGTCGGGATATTTGTTCATCATGAAATGGTAATTGTAGCCGATGAGCAACATGATGATTCCGCCGACAGCCATCCCCAACGCAGTTCCGAGCGGTCCCGCGATCTGCAGAAACGTCGTGCCCGGCATGACGAACGCGCCCCAACCTACCGCGCAACCGAACGACAATGCCCAAACGTTCAGCGGCGACAGATACGGCTTTAATTTTGTGTTGTCTGCTGTGTCCATGAAAGAGTTTTTCTCTCCCGTCAAAAAATTTTCGCTTGCAATTATACACAAAAGCAAGTTAAAGTAAAGTTGACGACAAGTTGACGGAGGGGAAAATTTTATGCGCATTTGGTTTAACCACTGGTTTTCGACGGCGTATCATCTGATAAATTTGATTCGCGACGGCAACCCCGAAAAGTTTATTTTCGTCGGCTCGAACAAAAAAAATTCCGCCATTTACAAGCGCGCCTGCGACGAATGGTTTCTTGAGCCGGAAAAAATTTCCGAGGACGATTACGTTGATTTTTGTTTGAACTTTTGCCGTGAGCACGAGATAAATATTTTCGTCCCGCGCAGGAATTTGACGGCGATTGCTCAACGGCGCGGCGAATTTGAAAATCTCGGCGTGAAAGTTTTGGTCGGCAAGGACGCTCGCTTGATGAAAATTCTTGACGATAAAGTTGCAACTTACGAATTCATTTCGGCGGGCGGGCTTGACGAAATTGTTCCGACGTATCGGCTTGCGAAAAATTTTTCGGAGTTCGTGACGGCCTGCGACGAAATTAAAACTTCGACGAATCGCGTCTGTTACAAACTCGCCGTTGACGAAGGCGCGCTGACTTTCCGCGTGATTGATGATTCGCTGGAAAAAATTTCCGCGTTGCACAACATGCCGAACATGAAAGTTACCCGCGTCGCCGCCGAAAAAATTTTGTCGGCTTACGACTTCAAGATTCCGCTGATTGTTATGCCGTATTTGAGCGGGCGCGAAATCAGCGTGGATTGTTTGAGCACGCCGCAGGGAAATATTATCGTGCCGCGCTTCAAGACGAACGGGCGATACAGCGAAATAAAATTCGACGACGAAATAATTTCCGCCGCCGAAAAAATTTTGTCCGTGATGAAAATTGACGTGCCGATTAATATTCAGTTCCGCTTTGACGGCGAAAAATTTTTCCTGCTCGAAATAAATCCGCGCATGTCGGGTGGCCTGCAACTTTCGTGTTTGGGCGCGGGCGTGAACATTCCCGACATTGCGATAAATCAACTGCTCGGCGTCGAAAAAATTTGGAGCCGTCCCGAAAGAAAATTCTGCCGCGTCGCGAACATTGAAACGCCGATTATCATTGACGATTGAAAAATTTTTGTCGCCGAAATTTTAAAAAAGGCCGACAGGGATGTCGGCCTCACCCGCGCATTTCGCGTGATGCGAAATTAGCGGGCACACGACTCGCGGTTTACGAGACGGGACGGGTAGTCGAAACTTTATTCGCCCGCCGCGCAGGCGCAGTTTCTTTTGCTACTTTTCTTTGCTGTCAAAGAAAAGTAGAAGAAACCGCCGATTATCATTGACGACTGAAAAATTTTTGCGTATCCTTTGATGCGGGTGGTGATTGAAATGTTGACTTGCGACGTGCGTGACGACTACGAAATTATCGACGGGATAAAATTCAAATCACCAAGTCCCGACATGGGGCACGGCAATATCATTGCGAATTTAATCGCAACGATGGGCGTTTACGTCAAAATTAAAAGGCTCGGCATTTGTTTTGCGGACAATTTGGACGTTCATTTTCCCGACGGAAATTTATTCCGCCCCGATTTTGTTTTTGTCAGCGCGGAACAAGACCGGCTTTTTCTGGACAAAAGAAATATGACGCTTCACGGCGTCCCCGACATGGTTGCCGAAATTTTTTCGCGCTCGACAATGCAACGCGACACGACCGTTAAAAAAGACATTTACGAACGCAACGGCGTCCGCGAATATTGGATGATTGATCCGTGGCGCGAGACGGTGGAAATTTATCTTTTGCGCGACGGAAAATATATTTTCGCCGGTCGATATGAAAATTACAGCGCAGACGAATTGGCGGGTCTTACAGACGAAGAGCGGGCAACTGTTGAACTTGAAGTTCCCGTGGCGATTCTCGACGGCTTTAAAGTCAAAGTTAAAAATATTTTCGGCTGGTATCTGGATTAAAAAAATCCCCGACGAATTTTCGGGGATTTTTTGTTATGGACTTCAGCCGTTGAAATACATTTCGCGAACTTCGTCCGCAACGCGCTCGACGTTGTTCGGCAGAAAATGAATGTTGTAGCCGACGAAATACGGGCTTGTGACGTAGCGCGACATAATTTTGGCGAAAATTTTTTCGTCGCGTCTGTAGAAAAAAATATTGTAACTGTTGGTTCTCTTGTTGAAAAAATTTTTGACGTAGTGAACGCCGACTTGCAAAAAATCCGCCAACGTGTCCAAACTTCCGCCGCGTTCGACGACAAGATTCAATTCGCCGAAACCGACACGCGGACAGTTTGAAACGTTGAACTCGACGCCGTCGCGCTCCGTGATGACCACGCCGCGAAGTTCCGCCTCGTCGAAAAGCAAATCGGAATTCAAGCGCGGGAAGCCGACAAGTTGCATGTGCGGATGCCGAATCGTGCCGCCGCTCATGACACCGTAATTCTTAAAAAATAAAACTTCCTCGTATTTATTTGACGCCAAAAGATTTTTCCAGTGACGGACGCCCGTTTTAATGACGCGGCGCATTT
>CAMUZL010000200.1 GCA_947165185.1 uncultured Selenomonadales bacterium | reverse complement strand
GTGAGCCGCGGGGTGGAGCAGTCGGTAGCTCGTCGGGCTCATAACCCGAAGGTCATAGGTTCAAGTCCTATCCCCGCAACCAACGCTGATGTAGCTCAGTCGGCAGAGCGTATCCTTGGTAAGGATAAGGTCACCGGTTCAATCCCGGTCATCAGCTCCAGGCGGCATAGCTCAGTTGGCTAGAGCAAGCGGTTCATACCCGCTGTGTCCGCGGTTCAAATCCGTGTGCCGCCACCACTTGAGATCAATGCCCCTGCAAAGGGGTTTTGTTTTGTTGACATACAAAAATCTTTCACGGAGGCTCCAATCATGAGGACGAACATTACGCTGTCCTGCACGGAATGCAAACACCGCAACTACAGGACGAACAAAAACAAAAAAAATACTCCCGACCGCATCGAACTGAAAAAGTATTGCAGTTTCTGCAAGAAACACACCCCGCACAAAGAGACGAAATAACCCGCAGGGAGTGTGAACGATTTGTCGGAGAAACAGGACGAAAAGAAAGGCATTATCCAATTCATCAAAGAGGTGCGCACGGAGCTGAACAAAGTTTCGTGGCCGACAAAAAAAGAACTCGTGTCCTATACGGGTGTCGTCGGTTTGGCGGTCGTGATTGTCTGTGCGCTGATTTGGGTTTGCGATACGGCTTTTGCAAAGCTGTTTCGTATCCTCTTGAGCTGAAAGGAGATTTGTCATGGATCAAAAACAATCAGTCTCTGAACGTCACGAAGGTCGCGCTTGGTACGTCGTGCACACTTATTCGGGTTACGAAAAAAAAGTTAAAGCGACTTTGGACAGCAAAATTGCCGCACAAGGACTCGGAGACGTGATTTTTGATGTCGTGGTTCCCATGCGCGAAGAATCCGAATTCAAAGACGGCAAACGTCGCCGCGTCCAGAAAAAAATTTTCCCCGGCTATGTAATGGTCGATATGATTGTCGACAACAATTCTTGGTTCGTCGTGCGAAACACTCAAGGCGTCACGGGCTTTGTCGGCTCGGAAAAAGATCCTATTCCTCTCAGCGACGAAGAGGCTCAGCGCATTTTGACGGAGCTGGTTGACGGACGTGCAACCGATAATACTTTGGGCTTCAGCATCAACGACAACGTGCGGATTATCGACGGTATCTTTGAAAATCGGCTCGCGGTCGTCAAAGGTATCGACGCGGAAAAACAGCGGCTCAAAGTTTTGGTTGAGGATATGTCCGTTGATTTGGATGTCAGCCAGGTCGAAAAAATTTAATCGACGCAAAATCGGCGGCTTGAAGTTAAGTCGCATAAAAATTTAATTATCACCGAAAGGAGGTGTTCTCATGGCCAAAAAAGTTACCAAGGTTGTCAAATTGCAGGTTCCCGCAGGTAAAGCCACTCCCGCGCCGCCCGTAGGTCCCGCACTCGGTCAGGCGGGCGTCAATATCATGGCGTTCGTCAAAGAATTCAACGACCGCACGGCTCAACAGGCGGGTTTGATTATCCCTGTCGAGATTTCCGTTTATGAAGACCGTTCGTTTACGTTCATCACCAAAACGCCCCCTGCGGCAATTCTGCTCAAAAAAGCGGCGGGCATCGAAAAAGCTTCCGGTGAACCGAACAAAAACAAGGTTGCCAAACTGCCCCGCGCCAAAGCTCGCGAAATCGCCGAATTGAAGATGAAAGATCTTAACGCGGCGGACGTCGAGGCGGCAACGCGCATGATTGAAGGCACGGCACGCAGCATGGGCATTGAAATCGTCGCTTAAGTTTTGAGCTTATAGCTTTAAGCTTTCAGCTTTTAGGATTGAAATTCTCTGCTATAAGCTAAAAGCTATAAACTAAAAGCTAATCAACGCGGGAGATTTTATCGCTTGCACCGCGAGGAGGAAATTTTTAATGGCAAAGCAAAGCAAACGTTTCCGCGAAGCTCTGGCACTTGTCGAAGACGGAAAATTTTACACCGCTGACGAAGCCGTTGAGCTCGTGAAGAAAACCGCCACGGCGAAATTCGACGAAACAATCGAAATGCACGTTCGCTTGGGCGTTGACCCGAAATATGCCGACCAACAAGTTCGCGGCGCGATTGTCCTGCCGCACGGTATCGGCAAGACGAAAAGAGTTTTGGTTTTCACTACGGGCGAAAAAGCTCAGGAAGCTGAAGCGGCCGGCGCGGATTATGTCGGCTCCGATGATTTGGTTGCGAAGATTCAAGGCGGCTGGTTCGATTTCGACGTGGCGATTGCCACACCCGACATGATGCGCATTATCGGTCGTCTCGGTAAATTGCTCGGCCCGCGTGGTTTGATGCCTAACCCGAAACTCGGCACCGTCACCATGGACATTGCCAAAGCTATCGGCGAACAAAAAGCCGGTAAAGTCGAGTATCGCACCGACAAGCAGGGCAACATTCACTGCCCGATCGGCAAAAAATCTTTCGAGGACGAAAAACTTCGCGAAAACTATCAGACGTTGCTTGATACGCTGATTCGCGTGAAACCTGCAGCGGCGAAGGGGCAATACATCCGCTCAATCAATTTGGCGGCGACAATGGGTCCCGGCGTCCCGATTCAAATTTAATGCGTAATGCGCAATGCGTAATGCGTAATTAAAAATTGCAAAATGTTCAAGACCACAGACGGCAAGTTCGGCGCGCCGATTAAAGTGCTTGCTCAGGTCGAAAGAAACTTTGACGTTAAAATTTCCTTCGGTCTGTGTGGTCGAAGGATTTTTTCATTACGCTCAGGGAGGTGAAATTTTAATGGCAGTTACAAGCAAGGTGACGCCCAAGAAAGAAGCCGTCGTTGCCGAAATCAAAGGCTGGCTCACGAATTCAAAAGGCGTCGTTTTGACAAGCTACAATGCTCTCAACGTGGCAACCGATACGCAACTGCGTCGCGAACTGCGTGCGGCGGGCGTTCAATACAAAGTCGTCAAAAACACCATGCTCCGTATCGCGGCAAAGCAGGCGGGCATCGAAGGTCTTGACTCGCATTTTGAAGGCACAACCGCTATGGCTTTTTCGACGGAGGACGCTGTTGCTCCCGCGAAAGTTATTTGCGACTTCATGAAGAAAAACAAGCTCGAAGACAAAGGCATCCTGACGATTAAAGTCGGTATGGTCGAGGGCAAAGTTATCGACGACAAAGGCGTCAAAGCTCTGGCGAATTTGCCGAGCCGCGAAGAACTTATCGCCAAACTGTTGGGCAGCATGAACGCTCCGATTGCAAATTGCGTGGGCGTCCTGTCGGCGGTTATTCGCAATTTCGTCGGCGTTGTCGATGCTATTCGCGAAAAGAAAGAAAAAGAAGCAGCGTAAATTCAATTTGGAATGTGGAATTAGGAATGAGGAATTAACTTGTTCCTTGTCCCTTAACACTTGTCCCTTAAAAATGGAGGTTAAAATACAATGACTAAAGAAGAAATTATGCAAGCTATTGAAAGCATGACGGTTCTCGAACTGAGCGAACTCGTCAAAGCGATGGAAGAAAAATTCGGCGTCAGCGCGGCGGCTCCGGTTGCTGTTGCGGCGGCGGCTCCTGCGGCGGCTGCGGCTGAAGAAGAAGAAAAAACCGAATTCGACGTTGTCCTTGCCAATGTCGGCGCGGAAAAAATCAAAGTCATCAAAGCTGTTCGCGAAGCAACCGGTCTCGGCCTCAAAGAAGCCAAAGCTCTTGTTGACGGCGCACCCGCTCCCGTCAAAGAAAAAATTTCCAAAGCTGACGCTGAAGCTCTCAAAGCCAAACTTGAAGAAGTCGGCGCGACTGTCGAAATTAAATAATCAACTCGAACTTGAAACTGAAACCTGCGCGACTTCGTTGAAAATGCAAGCGGCAACGTTATCGAAATTAAATTTTGTCGCCGCGTTCAAAAAGTGCAAGCGTATGGAAATTTCTATAGACCCTGCTCGAAAATTCGGGCAGGGATTTTTTTGTTGCGAAACTTGTGGCCGTCATGGATGACGGCCGACCGCCCGCGCATTTCGCCGGATGCGAAATTAGCGGGGCAACGTGAACGTTGCATCCAACTGGAGCAATCCGCAAACGTCTACGCTCAATTTGCGAATCGGCTATCCAAGCTGTTCCCCCGCTTTTAAAGCGGGTCTTTGCCGCCAAAGAAAAGTAACATTCAAAAACTCAAAATCAACGGACGAGCCAACTTGAATATCTGAAACCGTCACAAAAATTCGTCCCTGAAAATTTTCTTGACTTAAGTTGACTCAAAGGAATATTATCTGTTAAGCAAATCCCCTGCGCGGGGATAATTTCTGAGCGAGGAGGAAAATTTTTATGGCTAATCAAGCTCCCGTCGTCGGCTCGAAAAATGTCACGGGCGAAAATTATTCGGGCACGGCGGCAAAAGTTTACTTCACGAAAAAAATCGACGCCGAACATTTAATCAAGCT
>CAMUZL010000199.1 GCA_947165185.1 uncultured Selenomonadales bacterium | reverse complement strand
GACGCTCGAAGAAATGGGCTATGACGTGCTCGGCGTCGACAAAGACGAAAATGTTGTCGCAAATCTGTCCGAAAGTTTGACACGCGTCGTGAGTTTCGACATTCGCGACGTTCGCGCACTCAAAGAGGCAGGCATTGACAATTTTGACACGGTGATTATCGCGTCGAAAAATCTTGAATCGAGTTTGATGGCAACCATGCTTTGCAACGAAATGAACGTGCCGGAAATTGTCGTAAAGGCGATTGACGAACGTCATGCGAAAATGGCTCAACAACTCGGCGCGACGCAGGTAATTTTTTCCGAACGAGACACGGCGCGACGCGTGGCAATAAATCTCGTTTCGACGAATTCGGTTGACTTCATAAGCGTTGACGTGGACATAAATATTTTGAGCTTGGACGTGCCGATGCAACTTATCGGCAAAAATTTGATTGAATCGAATCTGCGCGCCGCGTACAAAGTCAATCTCGTCGCGATTGCCGCCAAAAACGGCGAAAAAATCGTGACGCCGCCGCCGCAACGAAAATTTGTCGAGGGCGATAAAATTTTTGTCATCGGGACGGCCGCCGCGCTGTCGAACTTTGAACGCGCTTTTGAACTTTGAATCAAAAATTTTCGTAAAGCGAGGTATGAGCATGAAAAAATTTTTTCTGACGCTTTTGGTCGTCGCGGTGATAATTTCGTCGTTCGTGACGGTCGAGGCAAAAAAATTCGGCGAAAATTACCAACTCGACAAAGTTGTAATTTTCAGCCGACACAACATCCGTTCGCCGAACATCGACAGAACGCGAGATTTGACGCCGCAAAGATGGTTTAAGTGGACGGCGGCTTCGGGCGAATTATCTTTGCGCGGCGGACTGCTTGAAACGTCGCTGGGGCAATATTTCCGAAAATATTTCGTCGACGAAAATTTCATGACGGAAAATTATCAACCGACTGCGGGCGAGTTCAGATTTTACGCGAATTCGATTCAACGCACGGTTGCGACTGCGAAATATTTTTCAAGCGGACTTTTGCCCGCCGCGAATGTCGAAATCGAACACACTTTGCCGCTCGGAAATTGGGATGACGTTTTCAGCGCGAAATTTAATTTCATGAACGAAAAATATCTTGCCGACGTGACGAAAAGTCTTAAAGATTATTGCGGCGTCGAAGATTTACGTTTCGCGGGGTCGAATTTGAAAAATGAAATCGCGCTCCTCGAAAACGTTCTGGACTTCAAAAATTCCCGTTACGCGAGAAAAACGGGCGAAACTTCACTGCGCACGAACGCCACCGAATTTATTTTGGAGCTTGACAAAACTCCGGTGTTTCGCGGTTCGATGTTGCCGATTTACTCCGCCGCCGACGCGCTGATTATGCAATATTACGAAACGGGCGCGGCGTTCGACAAAAAATTGAGCGACAGGCAATGGCACCAGATTGGCACCATCAAAGAATTTTCCATCGGCATGATCGGCGTCAAAAATATCGCCGTGAACGTTGTGCACCCGTTGCTTGAGGTTATGCGCGACGAAGTGACGAACGACAGAAAATTTTCTTTCATTTGCGGTCACGACTCGAACATCAACGAAATTTTGTCGGCCTTGGACGTTGAAGAATATTCCCTGCCCGAAGCCATTGAGTATCGCACGCCGATTGGCGGGAAAATTCTTATCGAACGCTGGCGCGGAACTGACGGCGAAGATTATGCGAGTTTAAGTCTGGTTTACATGAGCGACGCGCAGATTAAAAATTTGTCGCCGTTCACGCTTCAAAATCCGCCGAAAATTTATCCGCTACGCTTGAAAGGTTTGCAGACAAATTCTGACGGGCTTTATCTGTTCAGCGACGTTGAAAAAAGATTTTCGGACGCGCTTGCCGAATTTGACGCGCTGAAGAACAGCTGACGAAAATTTTTCAGTAAAAAACTTTTTGCAGGCACAGACCGCAGGCGGGCGCAGTCGCGGGAACAAGCGACCTGTCACGGGCGGCAAAAACTTTTTTGAAATCGTCGACGCTCCAACGACTTCGCCCGACTTCGACGACCGCCGCAACAATATTTCGCGCCATGTGGTAAAGAAATCCCGTGGCGTGAATTTTTATTGTCAAAATGTCTCCGCCGAAAAATTCTTCGTCAAAAATTTCCGCCGCCAAAATTTCCCGCACGGGGTCACGAAAAACATTGCTTGCCGATTTGAACGACGAAAAATCATGCGTGCCGACCAACAGGCTCAAAGCTTCACGCATCGGCTCCACGTCAAGCGGGCGGAAAATGTGCCACGCAAACCGATTGACGAACGGATTCGACGCCGCGCCGCGCAGAATTCGGTACAGATAAATTTTGCTCTTCGCCGAATGCAACGCACTGAAATTTTTGTCGACTTCCCGCGCCTCGCTAACGACAATATCTTCAGGCAAAACCGAACGCGCCGCGATTGGAATTTTGTCGAGCGCAATTCGCCCGTCCGTGAAAAAATTGACGACTTGCCCGAAAGCGTGAACGCCCGCATCGGTTCGCCCCGACGCCGCCAACTCAATCGGCTCGCCGAAAATTTTTGCCAGCCGCTCTTCCAAAACGTTTTGCACGGCAATTCGCGGGGGATTTTGCCACTGGAAGCCGTGATAGTTTGTTCCGTCATAAGCGACCGTCAACGCGATATTTCGCCGCCGCAATTTCATCTGTGCTTTATTTTCAGCCCGCATAACTTAAACCTCCTACCGCCGCAAAAATTAAAATCGTCACGCCCGCCGCCAAAAAATCCACACGCGAAAATTTCAACGCCTTCAAGTGTGTTCGTCCTTCGCCGCCGCGATAACAGCGCGCCTCCATCGCCATTGCCAAATCGTCCGCCCGCCGAAAACTCGACAAAAATAACGGCACCAAAATCGGAACGAACGCTTTGAGTCGCGTGACGACTCCGCCCGAATTGAAGTCAAGCCCGCGAGATTTTTGCGCCTTGATAATTTTGTCGGTCTCCTCAAGCAACGTCGGCACGAATCGAATTGCGATTGTCATCATCATTGCCAATTCGTGCGCGGGCACGCCGATTTTTTTCAGCGGCGACAAAAGTTTTTCCGTCGCGTCCGTCAATTTCAGCGGCGAAGTCGTGAAAGTCAACAAGCTCGACAAAATTATCATCAAGATCAATCGCAAACTTATCAACACGCCGTAAAAAATTCCTTCGACCGTGATTTTGAACACGTAAAATTTCGCGATAACTTCCCCGTCGTGGCTGACGAAGTGAATCAGAAGCGTAAATAAAATTATCCACGACAGCGGCTTGACGGATTTTATCACGGTGAGCGGCGGCACTTGCGACAAAAAAATCAGCGCGACCGTCACGCCCGATAACGCCGCGTAAGCCGGCCAACCGTCGACAGCGAAAATTAAAATTATCAGCGCGAACAGGCAAATTATTTTCGTGCGCGGGTCAAGCTGGTGAAGTATCGATTTGCCGGGGAAAAATTGTCCCAGCGTTATATTTTGCAACATGCGAATCACCGAGGAAAAATTTTAACACCGCAATTTGTTTCGTCAAGCGGCGGAAAATTTTTTCGTCAACGCGTGTTGAATTCCAAATTCCAAATTGATTTTCGCCGCCCGCGCAGGAATTATCCCGCACGCCGCCGAATTTAGCGCAAAAGATTTTTCGGGAGGGATTGAAGTGGCATTTTATTACAAAGAACCGTCTCACACTTTCGGCGAATATCTGTTGGTGCCGGGCTATTCGTCAACTGAATGCATCCCCGCAAACGTCAACCTGTCCACGCCGCTCGTCAAATTCAAGCGCGGCGAAGATTGCAAATTCTCGCTGAACATTCCGCTTGTCTCGGCGATAATGCAGTCGGTCTCAAACGACACGATGGCTATCGCGCTTGCCAAAGAGGGCGGCATTTCGTTTATCTACGGCTCGCAACCGATTAAAGAACAGGCGGCAATGGTTACCCGCGTCAAAAATTACAAATCGGGTTTCGTGTCCAGCGACTCGAATTTAAAACCGACGACGACACTTCGCGAAATGTTGGAACTTTTGCAGGAAACGGGACATTCGACAATGGCGGTCACCGAAGACGGCAAGCCCACGGGAAAACTTTTGGGCATCGTCACCAGCCGCGATTATCGAATCACGCGCATGACGGGCGACGAACAAGTTCAGACTTTCATGACGCCGTTTGAAAAATTAATTTACGCCGACGCCGATTCAACAACCCTCACGCAGGCGAACGATTTAATTTGGGAACATAAATTAAACATGTTGCCGCTCGTCGACAAAAAGCAACGTCTGCGCTACATGGTTTTCCGAAAAGATTACACGGACAACAAAACCAATCCGCTTGAGCTTATCGACCGCAGGAAACGTTATGTTGTCGGCGCGGGCATTAACACTCGCGATTACGCCGAACGCGTTCCCGCACTGCT
>CAMUZL010000198.1 GCA_947165185.1 uncultured Selenomonadales bacterium | reverse complement strand
TACCAGCTCAAAAATCATCCCGAAGACAAAATCGTTTGCCTTGACAAACTCACTTACGCGGGCAATTTGGAGACGCTCGCCGACGCGCAAGACAATCCGAATTTCAAATTTGTGCGTGCAGACATTGCCGACCGCGAAAAAATTTATTCGCTGTTTGAAGAACTCAAGCCCGATGTCGTCGTCAACTTCGCGGCCGAAAGTCACGTCGACCGCTCGATTGAAGACCCCGAACTTTTTTTGCGCACGAACATTATCGGCACGTCCGTTTTGCTCGACGCCTGCAGAAAATTCGGCATCAAACGTTTCCATCAAGTTTCGACCGACGAAGTTTACGGCGACTTGCCGCTTGACCGTCCCGATTTATTTTTCACGGAAACGACGAACTTGCACACGTCCAGCCCGTATTCGGCTTCCAAAGCGGCGGCGGATTTGCTCGTCCAGGCTTATCAGCGCACGTATCAAATTCCCGCGACAATTTCCCGTTGCTCGAACAATTACGGCGCGTATCACTTCCCCGAAAAATTAATTCCGCTGATGATTATCAACGCGCTCAACGGAAAGAAATTGCCCGTCTACGGCAAGGGCGACAACGTTCGCGATTGGCTTTACGTCGAAGATCATTGCTCGGCGATTGATTTGATTGTCCGCAAAGGCACCGTCGGCGAAGTTTACAACATCGGCGGGCACAACGAACGCACGAATCTTGACGTGGTCAAAACTATCCTGCGCATTCTCGGCAAGGGCGAAGATTTAATCGAATTCGTCACCGACCGCAAAGGGCACGACCGCCGTTACGCAATCGACCCGACGAAAATTTCAAATGAACTCGGTTGGACGCCCCGGACGAAATTCGACGACGGAATTAAATTAACCGTCGATTGGTACTTGAACAACCGCGCTTGGTGGGAAAAAATTATCAGCGGCGAATATCAAAACTACTACGAAAAAATGTATGGCAACAGGTAAAAAACTTCGCGGCGGATACACGACTGACGTTGTCATTTGAAAAATTTTGTGAGCGGTGATAGCGTGAAAAAATTTTTACGTGGCGGATACACGACCGGAGCTTGTGCGGCGGCGGGCGTCAAGGCGGCTTTGATTTTTCTGACGAGGGGCGAAATTGTCGACGAGGTGGAAATTACCGCGCTCGACTCAACGCCGCTGAAAATTCCCGTTGCCCGCGTCGAAAAAATTTCGAACGGAATTCGTGCGGAAGTTGTCAAATTTTCGGGCGACGACCCCGACATCACCAACGGCGCATCGGTTTTTACAACTGTGCGCCAAATTTTTGGCGACGAAATTATTTTCCGCGCAGGCGTCGGCGTCGGGCACGTCACCAAAGCCGGCTTACAACTTCCCGTCGGCGAACCCGCGATTAATCCGAAACCGCGTCAACTTATTCGCAACGTCGCGGCAGAATTCAACGTCGGCGGACTTGAAGTCGAAATTTCAATTCCCGCGGGCGTCGAACTTGCGAAAAAAACTTTGAACCCGATTTTGGGCGTCGAAGGCGGGCTGTCGATTATCGGGACAACGGGCGTCTTGCGTCCCATGAGCGAAGAGGCTTTTAAAAATTCTCTCGTGCCGCAAATCGACGTTGCAATCGCGGCGGGCTTTGACGAATTAATTTTCGTACCGGGCAAAATCGGCGAGACTATCGCGAAAAAAATCGGCTTCCCTGACGGCGCGATAATTCAGACGAGTAATTTTATCGGCTTCATGTTGGAGGCGGCGGCTCAGCGAAATGTTGCAAAAGTAATTTTGTGCGGACACATCGGCAAGCTCGTCAAAGTTGCGGCGGGAATTTTTCACACGCACAACCGCGTTGCTGACGGACGACTTGAAACTTTGGCGGCTTATTCGGCGGCGGAAGGTTTGCCGTCAACCGAAGTCCAAAAAATTCTTGACGCCACGACGACCGAAGACGCTGCGCAGATTATTTCGGCGAATCGGCTTGAGCGCGTCTACGAAAAAATTGCGGCACGTGCCAGCCTGCGCGCAATGCGTTACGTTTTCGGCAAGCTCACTGTCAAAACGATTCCGGTAGACTTCGCGGGAAATATTTTGGGAGCCGATTAATTCAAGGAGCCGGTTGCCGGCTACCGGCTACTAACTACCAGCTACTCAAGAGGAGTGATTCATTTGAACAAAATAATTGCAGTCGCCGGTCTCGGTTACGTCGGCTTGTCGCTGGCAACTTTGCTTGCTCAGCACAACAAAGTTTTGGCCGTTGACGTGTCGCCCGAAAAAGTCGAGGCCGTCAACAATCGCCAAAGTCCCATTCGCGACGAGTATATCGAAAAATTTTTTGCCGAACGCGAACTTGACTTGACCGCCACTGTCGACGCCGATTCCGCGTACATTGCCGCCGATTTCGTCATTGTCGCCGTCCCGACAAATTACGACCCGAAAAAAAATTTCTTCGACACCTCAGCCGTCAACGCCGTCATCGAAAAAGTTTTGGCGAGCGGCTCCGAAGCTTTTATCGTCATCAAAAGCACTATTCCCGTCGGTTTCGTGAATTCCTGTCGTGAAAAATTTTCCACGGAAAAAATTTTGTTCAGCCCCGAATTTCTGCGCGAAAGTAAAGCTCTGTATGACAACCTGCATCCGTCGCGTATCATCGTCGGCACTAATCTTTCGGACGAAAAAAATTTGTCTGCCGCTCGTGATTTCGCCGAACTTTTGAAAGAAGGCGCAGCCAAAGAAAATATTCCGACGTTAATCATGGGCACAACCGAAGCCGAGGCCGTCAAACTTTTCGCAAACACTTACCTTGCCTTGCGCGTCGCTTACTTCAACGAACTCGACACTTATGCCGAAATGAAGAATCTTTCGACCCGCGATATCATCCAAGGCATTTGTTTTGACCCGCGTATCGGCGACATGTATAACAATCCGTCATTCGGCTACGGCGGTTATTGCCTGCCCAAAGACACCAAACAACTTTTGGCGAATTATCAAGACGTGCCCGAAAATCTGATTGAAGCCATCGTCAACAGCAACCGCACCCGAAAAGATTTCATCGCCGAGCGTGTTTTGGAAATTTCCGGCGCGTATACCGCAAGCGAAAATTTTTCCGTCGAACGCGAACACGAAGTTATCGTCGGCGTGTGGCGCCTCGCCATGAAAACCGACAGCGATAATTTCCGCCAGTCGTCCATTCAAGGCATCATGAAGCGAATCAAAGCGAAAGGCGCGACCGTCATTGTCTACGAACCTGCATTGCCCGACAGCTCGACATTTTTCGGCAGCCGCGTCGTCAACGATCCGACCGAATTCAAACGCCTGAGCCGGTGCATTATCGCCAATCGCTACGATAGCGAACTTGACGACGTGCACGATAAAGTTTACACACGGGATTTATTCCGCCGCGATTGATGATTGACAAATTTTATTTTTAGCGATAAAATTCAAAGCTACTTGATTGACATAAGATGGAGGAAGTGTGCGCGTCGTGTCCGTTTGGAAATCCCGATTGGTTACGCCGCGCATTTAAATTCAGTGAGGAGTGACGGCTTTTGTTAAATCCTGTTAAAGTCGGCAAACGAACCCGCTATAGCTATGCGCGAATTAAGGAAGTCATGAGCATGCCCCATCTACTCGACATCCAGCGCAACTCCTATGATTGGTTCAAAAAAGAAGGCTTGGCGGAAATCTTCAAAGATATCTCGCCAATCTCCGACTTCACCGGCAACTTGGAGCTTTTCTTTGAGTCTTTTACTTTCGGCGAATGTAAATACTCTCTCGAAGAATGCAAAAAGCGCGACGGCACTTTTGCCGCTCCCATTCGCGTCAAAGTCAAATTGCAAAACAAAGAAAAAGGCTTTATCAAAGAGCAGGAAGTCTTTATGGGGGACTTCCCCATAATGTCCACGACTGGGACCTTCATTATCAACGGGGCGGAAAGGGTCATTGTTTCGCAGCTGGTCAGGTCGCCGGGGGCTTATTATGACGGGTCGATTGATCAGTCGGGGAAGAATATCTTTACGGCGCAGTGCATTCCGAATCGGGGTGCGTGGATTGAGCTGGAGACTGATTCCGGCGGGGCGATTAGTGCTCGCATTGATAGGACGCGCAAGATGCCGGTGACTTATTTGTTGCGCTCGCTTGATTTTGTCTCTAACGATGACATTATTGCTTTGTTTGACGTTGAGTACTTTGTTGCTTCGCAGCTTGAAGGGGCGTCGGCTATCAACACAGCCGGCAACTCGGTCAACAGTTCAGCTAGCAACTCGGTCAACAGTTCAGCTAGCAACTCGGTCAACAGTTCAGCTAGCAACTCGGTCAACAGTTCAGCCGGCAACTCGGTCAACAGTTCAGCTGGCAACTCGGTCAACAGTTCAGCTATCAACTCGGTCAACAACACAGCCGGCAACTCGGTCAACAACACAGCCGGCAACTCGGTC
>CAMUZL010000197.1 GCA_947165185.1 uncultured Selenomonadales bacterium | reverse complement strand
GCACGCCGCCCGCCATTGCCAAACCTGCGCGGAGAATCGGCACGACGACGAAATTATTTTCGTCCAAAGTTTCGGCGGTGCAAATTTTTACCGGCGTTTCGATTTCGACCGAGTGCGTTTGAAAATTTTGGGCGACTTCGCAAGTTAAAAGCATTGCAAGTTCGTCGACTAGTTCGCGGAAAAGTTTCGGTGAAGTTCGTTTGTCCCGCAGTTGCGAAAGTTTATGCGCGACGAGCGGATTTTTTATTTGGTGAACGTTCGGCGTGCTTTTGAGTTCGACGCCCGCTTGTTCAAATAATTTTTTCAAACGACGAAGCGGCAAGCCGACGACGTTCGACCAATCGCCGTGAATTTTTTCGATAAACTTCGCCGCGCCGCCCTGCAGTGCATACGAGCCGGATTTGTCGAGCGGTTCGCCCGTGGCAACGTAATCGCGAATTTCTTGCGCGGTCATATCGCCGAAGAAAACCGCCGTGACTTCCGCTGCCGTATAAATTTTTCCGTCCGCAATTAAAGCGAGACCGGTAACGACTTCATGACGCCTGCCCGAAAGTTGTTTCAACATTTTTTCCGCGCCGTCGACGCCGTCGGGTTTGCCGAAAATTTTTCCGTCAAGTGAAACGATTGTATCCGCGCCGATGACAACCGCGTCGGGATGTTTTGCGGCAACCGATTGAGCTTTAAGTTTTGCGTTGTTCGTCGCCAAAATTCGGGGAGCGTCCGAACGTTGAATTTCCTGCGCGTCGCTGAGTTCGACGACAAAATCGTCACAGAGTTTGTGCAAAAGTTCCTGTCTGCGCGGTGAGCCTGATGCCAAAATTATCATTGAGAATCTCCTTTGCAAGGGATAAATTCAATTCCTAATTCCTAATTCCTAATTCCTAATTATCCATGACTGCCCACTCGTGCGAGAAGTAGAAATTTTTGCTTGCGTCGAAATTTCCCCACGCCTCGGCAAGTCGCCCGACCGCGCCCGTCACGTCGTGATGCCCGTCGGTGTTCGTCAAAAGTGCGATAAATTGATTGCGACCGTTTTTCGTGATGACATCGCCGCGCCTTAAAGTTTCGTGCAGGCAGTCAAGAAATTGTTCGCTTGCGTCACGGAGCGGAATTTTGTCGTCGTCGCCCTTGTGTTTGAGCGAGAAAAGCAAAATGCAAATCGTCTTGCCGTAGCCGCCGCGAGTGCGTTTCAAAAATCTGTAGACGATACGAAAACTTTCGACGGGCAAAACATACGCGCCGGGCTCTTTGTTGCGTTCGCCCAAAATCATTTCAATTTGCGCGAGCGTGACGACGGTTTCGACTTCCTCTTCGGGGGCGTCTTCGCTGAAAATGCTGTAACCGTGCTTGCCGTTTTGCTTGACGGTGTAAAGTGCCTTGTCCGCCATTTTGTAAAGTTCTTTAAAATCTGTGCCGCTGTTGGGGACGAGCACGCAGCCGATTGACGCGCCGAGCGGAATGTTCATGTCTTCGCCCATCAATTTTTTCGCGGCATCGGTAATTTTTTCGTTGATGAATTGCGTCTTGAGCGAAATTGCGGTTTCTTCCTGCACGCCGTCACAAAAGGCAACAAATTCGTCGCCGCCCATGCGCCCGATTAAATCCGACGAACGGAACGCCGCCCGCAAAATGTCCGCGAAGGCAATCAAAATTTTGTCGCCCATTGCGTGGCCGTAAATGTCGTTGACGAGCTTGAAACTGTCCAAGTCAATCATCATGAGCGAACCGACCGAACGTTTACAAATTTTGGCGAGTTCTTCTTCGGACGCCGCCTTGTTGAAAAGTCCCGTGAGCGCGTCCGTCGTGGAAGTTTTTTTCAGATCTTGAATCTGCCCGACGGTCTGCAACGTGTTGGCAATTCGTCGCAACATAATTTCGGGCTTGAACGGCTTGTGCAGAAAATCCAACGCGCCGTTGTCGAAGCCTTGACTTTCGATTTCGTCGCTGGAGTCGCCCGTCAAAAAGATGAACGGAATTTTTCTGTGGAATTCGTTTTGCAAAGCAATCTGCAAGTCAAAGCCCGTCATATCCGGCAAACGAAAATCCGAAATAATCATGTCGGGCAATTCCTTGCGGTAAACTTCGAGAGCTTCTTTGGCGGAGCCCGCGCCGACAGTTTCGTAATTGTTTTCTTCCAAGACGAAGGCCGTCATTTCGCGCCCGACTTCCATATCGTCGACAATCAAAATTTTTTTCATCGTAAACCCCCCGCTGTTCCGAGAGAATAAAAATTCTTTGGGGCATTATAATTCTTTGTCGCTGCGAAGTAAAAGATTTTTTGTCACAGGGCGGCAAGCTTTTCGGTGAACCACAAAACTTTTTCGAGGCGGCACAAAAGAATTTCCGGCGCGAACGGTATACGGATAAAATCCCATGCGCCGCTTTTCAACGCTTCGGATTCGGTTTCGCTTGCATTGTCAATTCCCGTCATCACAAACGGAATTATTTCGCCGAATTCGCTTTGCAGTTTGTTTAAAAGTTCCGCGCCCGACATGTCCGACAGAAAAACTTTCGACAAAACCAAATCGGGACGAACTTCGCGGAAAATTTTCAAAGCCTCTTCACCGGTCGACGCGCCAAAAGTTTCGTACATGGTCGACAAAATTATTTCGGTAAATTGGCGCGTGACTTCCGAATCGTCGACGAGCAAAATTTTTTTCATGGCGTGACCTCCGTGCGTAAAACTTGAGCAACAGATTCGACATGCGACGTGAACGGGAACATATCCACGGGTTGAATTTTTTTCGTGCGGTAACCGAGTTCGTCAAGAATTTTTAAATCGCGGGCGAGCGTGGCGGGGTTGCACGAAACGTAAATAATTTTTTCGGGACGCATTGCCGCGAAAGTCTCCAAAACTTTTTTGTCGCAACCTGCGCGGGGCGGGTCGACGACAACCACGTCCGCGACAATTCCCGCGTCAAAAAGTTTCGGCAAAATTTTCACGGCGTCACCAACGATAAATTCGGCGTTGCGAATATTGTTTTCGCGAGCATTTTTTTTCGCGTCGTTAATCGCCGAAGAAACAACTTCCACGCCGAAAACTTTTCGCGCACGTTTGGCGAGGAACAGCGAAATTGTTCCCGTGCCGCAGTACGCGTCGATAACGGTTTCGCGCCCGTGCAATTCGCAAAAATCCAGCGCGGTCTTGTAAAGAACTTCCGCCTGTACTGTGTTGACTTGGAAAAACGAACGCGCCGAAATGTTGAATTTCAACCCGCCAATTTTGTCGTGAATTGTCGGCTTGCCGTAAAGAATTTTCGTGTCGCGTCCGAGAATTACGTTGTTGCGGAAAGTTTGGATATTCTGCTGAATGCTTGTCACTTCGGGCAATTCGTTTCGCAAGGCGCGGACAAAATTTTTAGCTGAGGAAAATTTTTCCGTCGCCGTGACGAGCACCGCCATCAATTCGCCGTCACAACCGACGCGCCCCATCACGTGCCGCAGAAAACCTCTGTGCGTGTCTTCGTCGTAAGGTTGCAGGTTGAACTTTTGAGCAACTTTTTTTACGGCGGCAAGAATTTTGTCGTTGCCCGCGTTCTGAATCAGACAAGAATCCGTGTCGATAATTTTATGACTGCCGCGAGCGTAACAGCCGATTATAGGGACTTGAGACTGGGGACTGGGGACTGATGGTTTTCCGACGGGGAATTGCATTTTGTTTCGATAGCGCAGGGGATTTTCCATGCCGAGCGTGTCGAAAATTTCCACGTCATTTAATTTTCCGATACGTTCAACCGCGTCAACGGCCTGTTGACGTTTCCACTTGAGTTGCGCGGAATAATTCATGTGCTGAAGTTGACAGCCGCCGCAAGTTTCATACAGCGGGCAAAACGGTTTCACGCGCTCCGAACTTTTTTCGACGACCTCAAGCAATTTCCCGACCGCGTAATTTTTTTTGACGGTTTCAATCTCAACGCTGACAATTTCGTTCGGCAAAGCGCCTTCAACAAAAACGGCGAGCCCGTCGAGTTTGCCGACGCCTTCGCCGCTTGAGCCGAGACCGCTGATTTTAATTTGCTGTGGCATTTCGCATCGTCCTCAAATCTTCGGCAAGCTGAGCTTTCAACTCGTCCGCCGAAGAAAATTTTTTCTCGTCACGAATTTTGCCGACGAAGCCGACAAAAATTTCTTCGCCGTAAATGTCGTCGCTGAATTCGTCGATAAAAACTTCCAGCCGCCGCTTCACCGCCTTGAACGTGGGATTGTCGCCGACGTTGGCAATGCCGTTGAAAAATTCGCCGCGAACTTTCACGCGCACAATATAAGCACCGTTGGGCAACATTGCGCGCCCGTCGTCAATTTCGACGTTCGCCGTGGGAAATCCGAGCTTGCGACCGCGTTTGTCACCGTTGACGACTTTGCCCGCGTAAGTGAAATTTCTGCCCAAAAGTTCATTCGCGTCGTGCAAATCGCCCGCCGCAATCAACGCCCGAATTCGCGTGGAGCTGACGGTTTTTCTGTCGACGGTGAA